>CAZRHM010000137.1:0-2593 GCA_964599845.1 uncultured Candidatus Saccharibacteria bacterium | reverse complement strand
CAAATCCTTCGTTTCTTGATGGGTTTATCACCGCTATTGATGATTTAATAATTGAATTAGGATTTTCAATATAACCTAAAAAGTGTACAAATTTATTCAGTTTATTTTCAGTGATAAACTTTTGCAGTTTTGCAAAATAGTCAGAATTATCATAACTACCAATTACTAGCAGGTGAACTTTATTTTTTTGTTTATGCAATTCTTTTAATAGCTTCACTGCATCGATTTGTCCCTTATTTTCTTCGACCGAGCCTACTATTACCAATCTCTGTGCTTCTAGCACTTCTGGTTTGTTTTTAAAAAAAGTAACTATTTTTTTTACTTCTGCTAACTCATTACGCTTATGAAAATCTTCTTCATATTTGTGTAAATCAGGATATCTTTTTAGTAAGATTTTAGTTCGTTCTCGAATGATTTGTTTTTTTGCATCACCTATTTTGTCAAATGATCTCCCTTCCCAATGATGAATGTATGTATTTGTTGAAACTATATTTTTATAGCCTTTATAAATTGCTCTCATCGAAAAATCTACTTCTTCGCCATAACCTTTTCCAAATGCATTTTCGTCAAACATACCTATGTCATCGATGACGGATCTTTTTATATACATGCAAAAGCCATGTGATGTATGTGTTTGGATATATTTAAGAGGTGAGAACTTTTCTACTATACTATTAATTAATTCTGGCTCATTATCAAATTCTTTATTAAATTGATCGGGAATTGAATAATAACTTGCGCTATTTGAAAGTGCAGTTGATGTTGCAATTTTAGAATCTTGATAAACGTTTGTTTTTAGCTTTTCAATCCAATTTTTTGTAACTATTGTATCTGAATTTAATAAGATCACATCATTTTTTGAAAGTTGCATCCCTTTATTACAAGTTTTAACAAATCCTAGATTCTCTGAGTTTTCAATATATTCAAATATATTTGAGTTTTTGCTAATAAAATCTTTAACTTTTTGTGCAAGTTTTAGATCTGGGCCTTTGTCGTCAATATTTTTTACGATACTTTTAAAACAATCAAGAATACTATCGTCTTTATAAAAAGGTATTATTACATCTACTTTGTTTGAATTATCAATTTGTTTTAAATTCTGAGTATTAACTTCTATTTTGTTGTAAATCACATGATTATTCTTGTTTGTAAATCCATTTGAATATTGTTTCTGTAAATATTTTGAAATATAAATAACACTATCGCTGCTTGAGTTAATAAAGTTTGTTGCTGATTCAAAAGGCAATAAAAGCCTATATGCCTCATTATCAATAATTGACTCCCTGACATGCCAAATGTGTGGTTTGTTAATTAGCGTTGCTGCGATGGCTCCAACATTAGTGACTGCTGTGTTTGTGTAAACTAAATCTATACTCCAAGTTCTTAATTGTTCAGCAACTTGTACAGCTTGTGAAAAAATTCTGCTGTATTTTTTGGGATCATTTTTTTGCCATACTAAATCTACCCATAATTCGCAAGGAATATATTTAATATCTATACCTAGCTTTCGGATCTCCTCATTAAATGTTCCTGATTCTTCAAAAACTATAACTTTTACTTCTATATCTTTTTTTGAATAGAGATATTTAATTAGAGTAAGAAGCGATTCCTCTGCTCCTCCAGTTTTGTTTGCTCGTGGTGTTATAAATGCAATTTTCATTTTTCTACTTTACTAAGTTATTATCTGGAAAATGTTTCCATTCACTATCAAAGTGAACTATGCCTTCACTATTATTATGATTTTCATTTTTTAACTTATGGAACACTGCGGCTTTATTTTCATCTAGTATTACATCTTTTTCATTTTGACCGGTAATTTTTACATTTAAATAGTAATCACCCTCTAAAAGATTTAAGTTTTTTAATTTTAGCTGCACAGCTTTGGCTTCTTGAGGAATTTTATGTTTAGCTAATTTTGTAGATGTAGCAAATAGTGGTTGTTCGTCATCTTGAAACAAGCTAATTTTTACATTGTATTTTGGTCTTATTTTGTTGTGAGTTAAGTGAACCTTAACACTAATTGTAGATTCATCAATTGTTTGTACGTTAATTTTTCTGATTTCTATATCGTTTATTTTTTTATCGTATTTTTCGTCTTCTCCTTTTTGTTTTTTTTCTACTTCTAGCAATGCTTGTCTGTACTGATCAATTCCTGTAAGTGTTTCACCTTCATAAATCATTTTGCCTTGGTTTAACCAAATTACTCTATTACAGTATTGTTGAACAGAACCTAAGCTGTGACTTACATAAATTACGGTTTTGCCCTGTTCAATTAGTTTTTGAATAACACCTATAGATTTTGAGCGGAAAGCGCCGTCGCCTACTCCTAAAATTTCGTCAAGAATATAAATATCTGCATCAGTTTGAATTGCAATTGAAAATGCTAGCCTAACCTTCATACCACTTGAATAATTTTTTACGGGTGTATAAATAAATTCTCCAAGTTCTGAAAACTCGACGATTGAATCGAATCTTTCTTTGATTTCTTTTTTTGTTAATCCTAAAATTGTGCCATTTAAATATATGTTCTCTTTTCCTGTTAGTTCAGGATTAAATCCAACACCAAGTTCTAAAAAAGGAACCATTTTACCAG
>CAZRHM010000136.1:0-2609 GCA_964599845.1 uncultured Candidatus Saccharibacteria bacterium | reverse complement strand
TCTTTTTTGTTCGAACCAAAATTGACGTTGAGATAAAGGATAACAAGAAAGCTCATCCAAAAACTCACAAGATGGAAACTGTATTAAGTGAAATACGGGAAGATATAGAGGAGAATCTTGGAGATTTATATGAAGAAGAAAATGTGTTTCTCATTGATAATTACAAGCGTAAGATGTATGACTTCAATAAGTTGGAAATACGAATTACTGAAGATTTTCCATCGCTTAAAAAAGAGTCACTTATTCTATCAGCTACTACTCTGAGTGAAGGGATGATAAAAGAAAAAGCTAAGATTCTGCGGGCTAAAGTTTGGAAAACTTGTCTTTTATCAGCAGCTGGAGCAGCAGTTCCTATTCCTGGCTTATCCATTGCAGTCGATATTGGACTTATTTTAAAACAAAATGAATTTTATTTCCAACAATTTGGTCTCGATGATGAATCTTTGCGCAGAACCGCCGCTATAATGCGGTGTGATCCAGATATGCTCCTTTCTCGTGTGAAGGAGCACAAAAATACGTTTCTGACCCAGCAAGGTCTTATACAGTTCATCACAAGTATGTCAGTAGTTATTGCTGCAAAGGTTGCAGGAACTACATTTACCTATATTCCTATTATTGGTTCTGTAATAGGAGGTATGATTTCATATAACGGGACATATGCTATTTTAAATGAGATATTAGACAAGATGGAGGAGATTGCATTGGAAGTAATGCGCACTGCAGTTGAAAGTGGTTCTAATCTAGATAGTGATGATGACGATTGATATTGTAGACACATAATCCATATGACTTTGTTAAATTCAATTTGCGTATCACGATAACTGATATTTAACTTCTTTCCAACATTAATGATACTAGTTTTCGAACTGCAGCTTCTTTTAATTAAGAATGTCACATGATATTACTTTTGAAACGTAATTTATCTTCTTTGTCAATTGATCAAATAAATATTTACTTTGCTTAAATTTCGAGAACAATAAAACAGTATGAAAGAAAAAGAGAATAAACCACAGTGAAATAGCTCCCTATTTGGTCGGTGATTTGCTCTAATCAGTAAACGATTGTAATCATATAAGACGATGCAATCTGTTTACCTGGCAAATTCTGGTTTTTTAGAATTTTTTAGTTTTTGAAAATCCTGGAATGTTCGAAATAAAAAATAAAGTAACTGAAGAAATAAATCATATTGTCTTATAAAAGTGAGATTTTTACAGCATTCTTTTTGCTAATAAAGTCTATGTTTCCACCATGCTGGCAATCACTCAGTTTTATTTGTTGTTTAAAAGAATAGTATGAAGAACGAGAGTAATGTTTTTCCCTCGAGGTCATTGATCAAGCAGTGCGAGAACTCGGTCCCTCGATATCAATTCTCATGAATTGAACAGTTATCAAAAGCATTATCGTTACATGATGAAAATTCATTAAAACTTTTCTGAAACAGAAATGAAAGTTTTTATCTCTAAAAAGAACACATTTCCTTTTATCATAGATAAGAACTCAACCATTCACATCTGTTGAATCAAATATTTCTTGAAAATTATCGCTTTTTTCTGTTTTTAATCTTCACTCAATTCTGAGATCGAAATTGACAGTATTTTGTACTTGAATATCTAGACCTTGAAGAGTAGATATTATTGGAAAGCAAATTAAAAAAATAATATTACTATCAGTTAGAAGAGACAGCGCAATATATAATATTATCGATCAATAGAAAGATAATTAATATGAAAGATTTTTCACTTTTTCTTTGTTTCTCCGCCTGACTAGATTGCAAGCTGTTATATGGTATTACTATCATATCTAACCATTATCATTTGTTTAAGGAATATTCGTAGGTCGAATATAATCATTCTTTGTGTAAAAATATCAGACACCAGTCATTTCTGGTACAGTAGAACCTCGATATCAGCACCCTTAATAAGTGCAAAGTTTTGTAAAAGGTTTAGTAAGGCGAGGTCTTGTGATGGAGGGTGGTTAACCTAGATCTTATGCATATGGTGGATTCATCTAGCCAGAAGACTGTAAGTTCCTATTACGAGTGGGGAATCTAATTCTATTCAGAAACAACTGCTCAGGATGGAGAGGGATCGTAAGACTCCGTCCTGGTTCTCTAGTCAAACACTCCAAAACTTCGGCCTCATGAGGATGGCTGGCTTAAGGCTTTTTATTTGAACGATTCTTTTATTTTCAATTTACATGCTCTCTAAAGGCAACTGGCATGGGGTCTGCTCCGTGTGCTTTTCGATTAGGATAGTCATCGATAAGCACAACCCCCTGTAAAAGCAATATTTCCTCTGTCTATTCGAGTTGCTCATATTGAGGTTACACTATCTAAATTCATGTTTGCCGTAAAATTTTACTGAAAAAAGTAATTGAAAATTAGATAGGCAGCTGTCTATTAGAGTATTTTCGGTACTTTAATAACAAATAGTAATCCTTAAGTAGTAATGAGCACTTCTTATAGCACAATATCAACTTCGTAATCTTCCTTATTATATCATCTATATTATTTTTCACATTTCGCGATAACTTTCAACACTTTAACTTTTATAATTTCAGGATTTATAATGGGAGAACAAATAATTGTACCATGTCTTGGACGACCTATG
>CAZRHM010000135.1:0-2627 GCA_964599845.1 uncultured Candidatus Saccharibacteria bacterium | reverse complement strand
TTTAGCTCTGATACTAGTTTATATGTAGAAGTAGATTATAAAATTAGAAATTATAGTATAAAATATCTAGGAGTTCACATTGTAGACCCTTATAGGCTACATGTTGGCTGCGGTGATTTTGAATTAGATAATTTTAATGATTTTAAATCTAGTATTAAAGAATCTCAATATATTCGTACAATTTCAGATGATATGTTAGAAGTATGGCATCCAGATTTTGACATATTAGGATATATTGTACCTCCCTATTCAGAATAATGGACCAAGAAATTATTGAATCAGTAAATAAAATTATTGTGGCATATAAATCAGGATTATTAGGCGATATAACAATGCCCGAAGATACCTATCCTACTTTTAAAAACTTAGAGCAAAGAAGAATATACTATACCTTGCCCATGGCGTTAAACTATCAAAGAAATAGTTTTAAGCTGTGGGAATCTGCTAAATTAACATTTGAAGATGCTTCAACAAATTCTGTTTTTGTTTTAGAAAAAGCTGTAAACATGGGTACCCCTAAACTCAGAAAAAATTTACTAAAACATAAAAACTATCCTTACAAAATGGGGATCTTTAACTGATCTATTAACTTATGCAGATTACGATTATTTGAACCTACGCGAACTTATCCAGAAGAAGTTTAAAAGAGATTTTCCATATTTATCTGGGCCCAAAATTTTTAATTATTGGATGTATATTATGTCACAATATGGTGATTTGAATATTAAAAATAGATCGTATATTGAAATAGCACCCGATACACATATTATTAAATGCAGTATTAAATTAAAAATATTAAATAAAGATGAAGCATATAAATTAAGCAGGGAAGAAATATCTAGAGTTTGGAGAAATTTACTAAAAGGTAGTGGCATAGATCCAATAGATGTACATTCACCATTATGGTTTTGGAGCCGCAACAAATTTAGATATCGAATCGAAGGTCAATAAATGAATTTAAGCTAAATACAAGTAATCTCTAACTAATCCTCTGCTCTTTCCTTCTAATTGTATTTCTTCTAGTTTTAAAAAGCCATTGTGTAGTTCTAAATAAAGATTTTTATTTATTTTGTGTATATTAAGCATGTTTGCTTTATTTACTACAATGCTATTTTCTATATTCGCTTTAAAAATCTTTAACCTTTTTCCCTTATGTACTCCGTTTTGAATTACAAACCAGGCTATAGGCCATGGATAAAATGCCCTAACCATACGTTCAGCAAAATCTACATCCGTACTATATTTAATTTCAGCTTTTTCTTTAGAAAGATCTTTAATATAACAATATGTAGCCTCACCATGATTCTGCGAAGTAGCTTGCACATTACCTTTAACCCAGCTGTGTAGAACTTTTTTGATCAAAACCCTAGCATATTGTGCACTTTTATTAGTCAATGTTTCTGTTGTTTCCTTTTCTTCGATCTTAAACTCCTTTTGTGCAATAATATCACCTTCATCCATTTTTTCGCTCATAACCTGAAGTGTTACTCCGGTTGATTTGAATCCATGTAGAATTGCCATGGGCATGGGTACTGCACCTCGCAATTTCGGAAGTAACGAAACATGCACATTCAAACATTTATATTTAGGATACTCTAGAATACTCTTTGGAATTATTTGTCCATACGAAGCTACTATTATTAATTCTGGTCTATATTTACTTAAAATGTCGTTAGAAGATTTTTTTATTTTAGCAGGTTGTTCTACAGGTATACTTAAAGATTTGTCTAGAATAAATCTTTTAACAGTTGGAGGTGTAAGGGTTTGTTTTCGCCCTACTGGTTTGTCTGGCTGAGTTACTATTCCATTAACCTGTAAATATTCTTGTTCTAATAACTCTTTTAATATTTCTACCGCAAAATCGCTTGTACCAAAAAATAGTGTTCGTACTTTTTCCATATTTGATTTTACTATATAAGCGAGAATATCTTGAATAAGAGTTTAGCGGCGTGAAACATGTTGCGAGAGGTACTACCCAAAGCACCACCTACGTCACTGCACTTGTAACTGAGCTATAAAATATTCTCTATAGCAAATTAAACCTCTTATTCTCAACCATCTCTACTTCACTCCAACCCACAACTAACATTATGTTATAATTGAGTAATGCAATGAAGGAGCTGCTTTATGCAGAAATCACTCTAGAGCAGCAGAAAGAAATCTTAAATTTCTATTTAAGAAAGTAGAATCTGCCGGGTAAGCCCGATACAGCAGTAATTAAGAGCCTCGTTATCTTCGACGAGGAAATGAGATGGTAACACGGCATTGTCGTTCTCAAAGTAAAATATAAAGAATTACATCTTATTATTTTATCTTTTAGAAATTTACGACAATGTTTATAAAACCAAATCCTAAGCAAAACTTTTTTGAGCTAGAACAGGCAATATTAAAATGGTGGAAAGAAAACAAAATTCTTGAAAAATCTATAAATCAAAGGCCTGAAGAATCTTCGAAAACCTTTTACGATGGTCCTATAACTGCGAATGGAGAACCTCATCACGGACACATGCTCACGTTTGCAATGAAAGACATAATACCAAGATATTGGACAATGAAAGGACATAAAGTTTCCCGAAGCTTAGGATGGGACTGTCAAGGTATTCCAGTTGAATACGAAGTGGAGAAAA
>CAZRHM010000134.1:0-2658 GCA_964599845.1 uncultured Candidatus Saccharibacteria bacterium | reverse complement strand
AACAATGACAGCATTTAGTAAATTTATAATTTTTGTTTTTGTAATAGCCACAGCATTGACTGTGGGTTTTGCCACGTACAAAGTAGGTTTAAAATACGTAGATTTACAAAATAACTTACTTAAAAACGAAGCTATACAGCAATGTTTAGACGCAACAACTTATACAACACAAACAACAAACGAAAAAGGAGATAAAATTACAGTTGAAGGAGTGACTTGGGATGCGTATTCAATATGCCTTAAAGACAAAGGCTATGAAACAGCATTTGAGTTTAGCAAAAAATAGTATGCTTGCACTTATATCTGCCCCCAATATACATATTTATATAGTTTTGATAGAATAATTATATGAATACTAAATTTACAATACCACAAAGCGCTATAGAAGTTTTAAAATCTTACAACGTAGTAGCAGCAAAACTATTCGGATCTTACGCAAACAATAAGAATACTTTTGCAAGCGATATTGATATTCTAGTAGAATTTAATCCTGATTCAAAATACAGCTTACTAACTCTTGTAAGGCTTCAAAATCAATTACAACAAATTCTAAATAAAAAAGTGGATGTTGTTACAAACCAATCAGTAAGTAAACACATACTTGATGATATTCAAAAAAGTGCAGTAGATATATACTAATGAGGGACAAAGTATACTTATTACATATAGTTGAAGCCATAGATTCTATAGAAGAATTTACTAAATCTATGACATTTGAAATATTTTCAAATGACTTAAAAACACAAAGTGCTGTAATAAGGCAGTTAGAAATAATTGGAGAGGCTTGTAATAAACTTAGTGCCGAATTTAGAAAAGAAAATAAGAATATATTGTGGCACGAAATAATTTCGATGAGAAATTTACTAATTCATGAATACTTTGGAGTAGATATTACTGCTGTTTGGTCTACAATAAAAAACGATCTGAAAAGCTTAAGGGAGTTTATTGATAATAGAATTAATTAGTTAACTTAATCTTTAACACACCTAAAGTTTGTAAACGGTACCTTTTTTAAAGCATTATTCAAATTTTCTTCGCTAAACTCCATAACTTTTTTATTAACTTCATCAATAATTTCTAATTTATAACCTAGTCTATGCAACTTTTTAATTAAATATTCCGGTGTATAACCACGTTCTTTTAAAGCTTTAGTATTGTACTCTATATACAAAATAGGCTTGTGCTGGTTTATTACCTCCTCTGCTCCATCCAAAAACTCACACTCATACCCTTCAATATCTACCTTAATAACTGTTGGATAAACATGATTTTGCTTAATATAAGAATCTAGTGTTACTTGTTTTACTAAATTTCCTTTAGCATTAAGCACAACTTTTGAATTACCCTTTTGTTTAGAATCTTCACTAAAAACAACATTTTCATCTCTGTTGCCAACTGGAGAATTGACAATTGTTACTAAATCATCAAAATTATTATCTTTCACATTCTTTAGTAATAACTTTAAATTTTCAGCGTCTGGTTCAAAAGCAACAACATTTGATCCTTTATTTGCAGCAATTAAGCTGTAATACCCTATATTTGCACCAACATCAAAAAAAACTGAATCAACAGCTATATCTTTTTTAAATAATGCTGTTTGAACAGGCTCATACGCACCTTTTAGTGTTAAAAATGCCCCAAGTCCAGTATCAGACGCACTATAAGTGATGGAAATACCATCTTCTAAAGTTGTAGATTTTAACCCTTTATTTAACCCAGAATACACAAAATCATAAGATTTTTTTAGAATTGGAAATTTTTCACCAATCCCTGTTCCTATAAACGGTTTTGAGAGCATATTGACCAGCTTATTTAGCATTATTTATGTTATAATATATAGTGAATAAATATTAAAAATGTTGCGATTTATAAATAAATATAAGTATTTAATTATAACAAGTTTAATATTAATCGCCATAATTTTGGCTAACTATACTCCAAACACAACGCTAACCGGATGGGACAACCACCATGTTGAATACAACCCAATGCTATATATAAAAAGAGCAACTACATCAGTTTGGCAAGGTTGGGCTGGCTTAGGAATGGTAGGTGGGATTTCTTACGCGGCTGATTTACCAAGATCAATATTAGTTGGCATAACATCAATAATTATTCCTACAGAATTAGTAAGATACGCAGTTGTGTTTGCCTCGCTTTGTTTAGGTGTTTTCGGAGTTTTTGCACATAGTTACAAAAATATTTTTGAAAACCGAACAATAGGGAAAAAATCAGCATATAGTTTTGTAGCTGCACTTTTTTACTTATTTAACATTGCTACATTGCAAATATTTTATACACCAGTTGAAACATTTTTCTGGGCATATGCAATGATTCCTTGGATGATTTTTACATTAGTAAACTACTTAAAAACACCAAGCAAATTAACTTTGGCAGCATTAGCATTAACAAGTACATTAGGAACTGCTATTGCCTTAACACCAACAACATTTATACACTATGCAGTAGTTGTAGCACTATTTTTAATTATTCATTTATTTAGCACAAAAGACATTTTAAAAAATATTAAAACTGTTTTAATGGCAGGTTTAGTGCTGGTAATTACTAACTTATTCTGGGTTTTACCAAGTGCTTATGCACTATATACAAAGCCAGATGTTGTGACAGATTCAAAAATAAGTACAATTGTAAGCGAAG
>CAZRHM010000133.1:1070-2675 GCA_964599845.1 uncultured Candidatus Saccharibacteria bacterium | reverse complement strand
GTTAAATCGAATTATTTGTATGATATGCGCACTCGACGACATCATCAATATTCGTTGTGTAGATCCGATACCAATAAAAAAGAGGAACATGATGGTGCCAGTCGGATAGGCGCTCACATTTATAGCACTCTTCCAATAGGGGTATTAGGTCCTTTTTCTTCCTTTTGAGAGCCAGGTCAAAAATCTTTTGCAGCGTAGCGTCTTTCTCGGGTTCTCCCGTGTATCCTAGAAGTATCCATAGCCGGCGAAGCAATTCTTTGCCTGTAGGAATACCCTCTCCTTTGCGGTTCTGCGCGTCTAATGAAAAGCCCGCCCCTAGGAAGAGGACACACTTATTGGCGAGGAGGCTACGTTTCAGGAAAATTAAGTCATTCGTATCGATTTTCATCAGGATATCTTTATTAGGGAGTTCGTTATTGAGGGACAGTGTATTAAGCCGACGGAGTCATTCTCTTAGGTGGAGATATATAAGTGTTCAGTGAATTGGTTTGGTTTCCTGGAGGGCTGGCCTTGGTTTTTGTCCTCCTTAGGCCAAAGCGGGTGGATTCAATACTTAGAAGTGCAGAATAGCGTTGAAGACATTTCAATTTTGATGGATACGTTCAAGCCGATGGTTTATGGAGCGCTGCAAGCGCATCACTGGGTGTGGGGGAAGGCTAAAGGGACCAGAGCATGCATCGCCAGATGCTTGAGTGGAGAATGTACGGCCGCTTTCGTGCGGGCAAAGCGCCGAAGAGTCATGCGCTCGTCGATTTGCGGCGACGACATGCCCAGCGTTTTTCCAAGATGAGTTCTTGCCGCATGGGGGGGTATGAAGAGACTGGAAACGCTCGGAACGAAGATGGCGCGATCGCAGCGGTTGTTAAAGTTGGCCATAGCGCCCGCCAAGAAATCTGCTACTGGAGCGGCTCTTGAACGTCTCGGACCATCGGCTTGACTCATCCGTGGAGCATTTTGCGCCGACGATCCCGTTTTGCGAGAGAAGAGACCGGCGGAAAGAGTTCTGAGATTCAACCACTTGAGCGGCGCCTTTCTAGCGGCACAGTTATACAGATTGAAGCCGTCGATGTGGAGGGTGATCTTCATGCAGCGCCCTCCCTTGAAAGCATTCCAAACGAGAGAAAACTCATGTCCGCTTCGCTCAAGACGCTGAGACGCTGAGAATTGTTGTGCGGATCACTCGGCGTCTTTGAGTCTCCGCGTGAGCCCCGGAAATATGCAAGGGCAGTCCCTTTCGGAACTGCCCTGCGTCCGGCCATCGAAACGGACCGGAGGGATGTGGAAACATACTCAACCGCCTTTAGGATGTGGATCAACGCAAAAGTCGGATTCCTGCGGTCGGAGGTCAGCTCCGGCGATAGGCGACGGTGAACGGGAGTGGTGTCTGAGGCTTGGCCCGTGGCTGCGGCTTGGTCGCGAATCAATCCGGTTGCAAGATGAGAGGAGATGTGAGAAATTGTCACATAACCGGGTGCCTCACGGAGGCTCGATATGGATAGCCCAGCCCGGTTCCAACGGCGACTCGCCGGTTTGTGCCGACGGGTCGTGTTGCTTTTTCGACAAGAGGCCGTTCCGCTTATTTTTTCTCTTGTAATCCTGATTTTC
>CAZRHM010000133.1:0-1060 GCA_964599845.1 uncultured Candidatus Saccharibacteria bacterium | reverse complement strand
CATGTGTGATTGATCCCTCTCAGCCGGGTGCCTCTTGCAGGCTCGATATGGATCACCCAGCCTGGCTTCAACTTTTCAAAGACCCGCTCTCTCCGGAGCGGGTCTTTCTTTTTCCTTCGGTTGCAGAAAGGTCCTAAAAGCTTCCCCGGCGAATTGGACCAAGGGCGAAGTTTCCGACCAAATCTTTAGCCCGTCCAGTTTTGTCTCATCGGTTCGCTTCGATCGATAGACGAACGGCAGCATCTTGCGAAAGTACGGATATGCGAAGTTTTCCTCCCGGAAGGCGCGGTAAACGTTGTAGGAACAGAGGTCTGACAGCTGGACCCCGTTGGAGAGCTTGCTGTCGGTGAAGAAGGGATATTCGACGATGTGCCGAAAGCGCAGATTGCTGTTCCCCTCCCGCTGAAATTGCGCGTGCTTCATGGCGACCTGGTGATTGAGCTGGCGCTGGGTATCATCCATCACAATCAACCCCAGGTGATTGTTGTGGAATTCATGCAGAAACTGTTCAATTCGCTCCAGAACCAATTCGTAGGCTTTTTTGTGCATCGCCTCGGCGGGTGTGTTTCCGCGGAGTTCTCTTTTATCGACAACGACGCTGAAAATCCGCATGTGGTGCTTTTCCAATTGCGAAAAGAAGAGGTCCGCGAGCGCAGTTTTATCCGCAGATTCCAGATTATGGATGAAAGAGCTGTAGCCCTTGTCGCCAGGATTCTTGCTCAAGCGAAGAGCGGTGGATTTGATTTCGCAGTCGGCAAGCGAAGGAACCGAAATCTGCTTCTCTCGATAAAGCCGGCTCCTGAGCCGGTGTTTCAGCGAGGAGAGTTCGTGGTCGAAAGGCGCCCATCTGCGCTCGTAGAGACTGATGGCAGTGAGGACGTAGAGGTGGTCTTTGGCGTACGAACTTCCGTCGCTTCTCGTTCCGACCGTGGAGGTGTCGCGGTTTCCGGATTCGTCAAAGTAAAAGAAATACATTTGAGCGATTGATTTCAGGGGCAGATTCGATCATTCCGGCTCGGCCTCCCGTATGATTTGAGCCGGGCTAATCGTGAACGACCGG
>CAZRHM010000132.1:1942-2680 GCA_964599845.1 uncultured Candidatus Saccharibacteria bacterium | reverse complement strand
AACAGTTAATTTTCCCTGAATTTTTTCCATGGAAATATGGCCCAATGTCCAAGGATATACTGGTCGATTTAGAATTCTTCCTAAAACTTGAACTAGTAGAAGCTGAAGCAATTTCTGACCCATCTGGATTTCTGGAGTTTAAAGAATTTCAAGTCTACGAATCAAATGTAAATATATCTTCTACCGAAGATTCTGAATACTCTTACGACAAGTTCTGGTTGTCAGGTATCGGTAAGAAGTATATTGAAGAGAAAATCCTACATAAGTTATCTCATGAGCAGTTATCTATCATATCTGATATTAAGAGGAAATATAACAGCATGTCTCTGAATGATTTGCTGGAATATGTGTATAAAACTTACCCTAGATACGCAGAAAAAAGTATAATCAGAGATACAGTTTTAAATTATTAAATAAATTTTGTGTCCAATTACATAGAATTTGTACCTTTGTTACTATCTTTTTTACCATTAATCGTAGATAAATTGGATTTTTTTGGATTGAAAAAAAGCGATTTTGATGAACTAATTAAGGAAGCATATAAGAGCCTTAAAGACATCAAAGTCGGATTATTTGTTAATCTACTTAAGAAATCAGCTATACAGGATGGTGATGAAGCAGTCTTTAGCATCGAAGATTATATTGTTAGCCAAGTTAAAAAATTTGATGAAATTATAGATTTACACTTTTTATTAAAGATGGGTAGCTATTTAAAAAAATACTTTTATTTCCTATTTT
>CAZRHM010000132.1:634-1932 GCA_964599845.1 uncultured Candidatus Saccharibacteria bacterium | reverse complement strand
AATAGTATTTAAATTTACTAGATTTTTAAATTCAAATAAGGGTTATAGGGAATTATCGGTAGAAATTCCATATTTTAATCGTAGCTTAGACTTAGTTTATATAGAAAATGAAAAGGAAGTTGGAGTAATAGAATTTAAGCTAAATAATTGGAGAAGGTGTATCGAGCAGGCAAGTTATTGTTTAGGTAGTGCAGAATATATATATATATGTATTCCTATGAACTCAACAATATCGAAAGCAGAGCAACTTGCTAGGAATTTCGGTATTGGTATTATTACTTTCGATGAAAATATTACATTTAATTTTAGATTGAAGGCCAAAAGGCAGAAAACTAAACAAAATCTAAAAGATGTGCTAAAAAGAAAGTTAGAACAAGCAGTTTTAAATGATAATTTAGAATTATTAAGTCAAATATATACATGAAACACTTTATGAGATATGGTACAAATGCAGAGCAGAAGTATTTCAGAAATGGATTTGAGTCTTGCTACGACTGTATAATCATAAATGCAAATATCATTGCCTTTAGCCCAAACGCAATATCTATATTCGTTACTAAACAAACCTCGCACAAGGAGTTTGTAGTAGACCCAATAACTCACTTTCTCCAACATGGGGTGACTTATATTTCTAATGAAGAAGGTAAGATAAAATCTTCAATTGAAAAGCTTATAAATACATATTTGGATGGTATATACGTGCAATACGATGCATATAATGACTCAGATAAGGCTTCAAAGAAATATGAAACATTTAAGCAAGAGCTTACTAGTAATACTTTGTCAGAAGAAACAAAAAGTATATTCACGAAAAATGTTATAGCCTTTCAAGTAAATGTGGTAAAAAGTAATGGAGATAATGATTATCAAGAGTATGTAGATTTTGTCAATGAAAACAAAGGAGATGTTGTGTTAAAAGATAGTCCAGAATTTGTTTTTAGCCCTTATTTCTTTATAAAGGACAACTCAGATAATCTAATAAACTTAAATGTATCTCTTGCTGAGATGACTATTAAAGAGACTACTACTGGAGAGATTTTTATCCCAATTGTTTTAGGTAAAGATGTTCTAAGTAGTAAAACAGATATAGATAGTATTATAGCTAAGTACAAAGCTATAGAAGGCAATTTTAAAGGCTTTGGTGTATGGATAGACGGTTTAGATGAACATAGAGAAGATGAGCAATTATTAAAAAGCTTTATATATTTCCTACAAAAATTAAAGGAAAACTTCCCTAATCATATTATCTATAACATGTATGGAGGGTTCTTTTCTACTTTATTAATGGAGAGTTCTAT
>CAZRHM010000132.1:0-624 GCA_964599845.1 uncultured Candidatus Saccharibacteria bacterium | reverse complement strand
GGTATTCCAAGAAGTAAATTCTATATCCTTGATGTTCATAAGCGTGTTGATGCTAAAGAAGTAATACAAATACTAGAAGACAATAAAGCCAATCCAAATAAATTACTAAAAATTCTTGGTGAAACAGATGTTTTAAAAGAGGTTTTTAATGCCGGTGATGAAATCGTAAACAAGTTTCAAGAAACTTTTGCAAACGAAAATTCTAAAACCTTTATGAGGAAAGGTAATCTTGTTTCAATCAGTTATCCAACTACCGAGACTAAGGAAAATAGTATTTCGCATTATCTGGAAGCCAAGAGACTTGAATTCCAGTATGTTCAGAATACACCCAAAGCACAATTCATCAATGATTTGAAAGAAACCGTAAAGTTTATGGATAACCTACCAAGAAAAGAAACTACACATCTTAATAGGTGGATTTCTGTTATAGAAAACTTATAAATATCAATTACATTTCATACTTAATCAGCTATAATATCTGTATTAGAGACCTAAACCTATATGCAAATATAGGCATGGTTTCAAAAACAAAAATCGTACGGAATGTAATCACGGCTTCCCAGCCAGCATCGTTTCGTACGTATATGAGGGGAAACTCTTGTAGGGCAGTCCGAAAGGGTGTAA
>CAZRHM010000131.1:0-2704 GCA_964599845.1 uncultured Candidatus Saccharibacteria bacterium | reverse complement strand
TGATCCGGTGGTGACGGACGCCAATACCGGATCGACGTTCAATCGCTATAGGTACGCGACCAACAATCCTTTCACGTTTGTAGACCCCGATGGTCGCGCCGAGATCATCTTTACGAGCGGAACCAGTCAGGAGTTCAAGGACGACTTCAATGCAGTTCGGGCAAGGTCAGAAGAGTACGGGATGCCCCTGTTTGGAGATCTAGACAGCGCTCCCGGAACCTTGCTGGTATCCGAGTGAAACTCGACGAAGATCGAAGGCGGTATGTACAAGGGAAAAGTGGCCGCCCATTTGTCTTGGGACTCTGACGAAGGTGCTTACGTAAAGCTTTCTGAACACACTGGCGACACGGGTCAACAATCTCCAGCAATGGGCTTGATCCACGAGGTCGGCCATGCAGTCGAATACCTGAACGATCCGGCAGCAAGAGGTCCTAACGGCAAGTTGCCGGAGGCAGGAGTGATCAACGGACCCGAGCGCGAGTGGGGAGAATCAGCAGGTGAGCCCGTGAGAACAGAGCACGGTGGCGTCCCGGTCGAGAACAAAGACCTGTTCCAACATGAGTGAGGCGGAAGATGAAATGTGGAACTATTGGATCCGCTGCGTTGGTAGCTGTGCTGATGGCGGTGGGTTGCACGGCTTTTGGCAAGGAATTCGTGCTCCATGAGTACAGCAAATTGACATTCAGCGCGATCAGGCCATCAACGTCGGAGACCTTGCTTAACCCACGTGTGACTGTTGAAGGAATCAGGGACGAGCCAGAGTATGTTCTGGTTACTCAGGAATTTGGCCTGATAGCTGACTTCATGACATCGATGAATATCGATGGCCCATCGGCGATCTGTCCAGCGGATCTTGTGCTGACGTGGGTAGCAGATTTCAGCTCGAATGGCGCCCTTGTCACATTTGCGGGAAATCGTGATTTCGCACGCGCAAGCGACGGGAGTTGTCGAAAGCTTGACAGCTTCGGTGTGGAGAAAGTGCTCAACTGATCTTGACGGACCAGTGAGACATGCAGCGGCGCTATTACGATCCGGTGGTCGGGAGGTTCGTGTCTGTTGATCTGGTGGCAGTTCGTGAGGGGGGCGATAACTTCAATCGGTACAACTACGGGGCCAACAACCCGTACAAGTACGTCGACCCAGACGGGCGTGAGATCAGGTACTTCCAGCAGGGTGAAGAAGAAATTCGCGCGCAAATCGCGGCGGCAAAGGCATCGACTCCCGAGATCCGGCAGATGATAGAAGCGCTGGAAAATTCGCCAAACGTCCACAACATCGGCAGCTTCGACGACAGCCCGACTGAAATGCTGCAGGCCAACAATACCGCCACCGGCCCCGGTGAGTCCGACCTAACGGGAACTGGGACGAACACGTACTACGATCCAGGCAGGTCGCCGGTCCACCATGGCATCAAGCAGTCGCCAGTGGAAATCCTGGTCCACGAACTGAAGCACGCCTACATGAAGGACCAGGGGATCATGCCGGCACAGGATGCTCCGCCTGACCCGGAGACCGGCAACCCGGCGCGAGAACAGCCCGCGATCGACATGCAGAACGACTACCGCCGTTCGCAGGGCGAAGAGACAATGATCGAGGAATACTATTGAACGTTCATCGTGGGTTCCTTTCAGCGTTAGTCGCGTTGATCCTCCTGATAGGCTTGCCTGCGTGCACCCACGCCCCGGCGTCGGCTGACGGGGTCGAGGCCACAACGTACATCGAGCACTACCGCCCTTCGCGAAGCGACTACCTCCGGCTTCCGCGACCAGGGACCGAGATCGAGGCTTCTGCCCAACTCAGCGCAGCGGGCAAATCGCTGCTCGGAGCGATGGGGCACAACGTCAGGTTCGTCGGCGCCGTTCGCAGCGATCGATGCGACGACGTTTGCTATTTCTATCAGCCTGTTGGGGTTGACGATCTGTACTACGTGATCACCGTGGATGCGCACGAGACAACTCTGTTGAAGTGGTTCACGTATTCGCCCCTCGATGACGGTAGCGGCTGACTCGAAGCACGAAGAGCGGTTCCTGTTTCGCCTTCTCGTCCACCTGACAGATCGGGTCAGAAGCGAGTACATGCAGCAGCGCTATTACGATCCGACGCTGGGTGTGTTCCTGTCTGTCGATCCGGTGACGGCCTACGAGCAGCCAATCAGCCAGTTCCATCGGTATCGATACGCCAATAACAATCCCTACCGTTTTAAAGACCCGGATGGGCGATATAGCTGCGAGGGGTCGAAGCAGGATTGCGCGAAAGTCGATCAGTACGTCAGCAAAGTTCGAGATGCGAGCAGGTCACGTGACCTGAAACCGGGCGAGAGAGCGCGGGTTCGCGCTGTTTCCAACTACCTCGGCAAGAAGGGGGAAGGTGGTCCCAAAATCACCCCACCGCTCTGCCGAAAAACACAAAGGCCAGCACAGATCAGTGGGGCAATATCAAGATCGATGTCAACAAAAACCCAGCCGGTGCCGATGCGGTTGTTCACGGCGCGATGGCCTTGGGGCATGAAGCGCAGCATGATGTTGACGCCAAGGCGAACGTCGAAGCAACTACGCGCGAAGTCGCGACCGAACGTGAAAGAAACGCCTACGGCACCGAAGCGATTATTGGTCGGGTAAACGGGGTGTTCCTGAGTCCGTCCGATATTGATGCTGCGGTGAAAGGTTCAATCGAAAATGCGTTCGGTCCGGAGCCGGAGAAGTCA
>CAZRHM010000130.1:0-2717 GCA_964599845.1 uncultured Candidatus Saccharibacteria bacterium | reverse complement strand
AACGCATCTGTACCACCATATTGCATTAATGGTTCCATACTAAATTAATAATAATTAATACCCTATTATTAATTAATTTAGCTTTTGTTGCAATATATTTTCTACATATGTTGGATCAGCCTTTCCTTTTGTAGCTCTCATAACCTGACCAACCAGAAATTTAATTGCATTCGGATTCTTTTTAATATCTTCAACAACTTTTTGATTTTGTTTTATTACTTCGTCAATAGCATTATTTACTTGTGATTCATCAATTTCTTGCAATAATTCTTTTTCTTTAATAATTTCTTCTGGAGACTTTTTTGTTAAATATGTATCTTCAAGAATTTTCTTTACAACAGTTGCAGTTAGCTTTTTCTCTTTTAACAATTCAAGTAAATATATTAATTCTTTAGGTCGTATATTTATTTTTTCGAATGATGATTTATTTTTTTGAATAATTCCAGATACATCTGTGTTTATCCAATTTGCAATTTCTTTATACTCAATCTTGCCTTTTGCCAATTCAGCTGCTTCGTCTAAATATTTACCCCTTTCAATATCTTCTATAAATATTTCTGCTTGTTCTGCAGATAAGCCATTTTGGATATATTTATATTTTTTTTGATTAGGCAATTCTGGAATCTGTTGTTTTAATTGATTAATTTGCTCCTCAAAAATTTTTATTGGAGCAATATCTGGTTCAGGGAAATATCTATAATCTTTTGCTTCTTCTTTGGACCTTTGCGAAATTGTTTGTCCTGACATGTCTTTTAATCCCCTAGTTTCTTGTTTTGGTTTAACTCCATCTTTTAGTAATTTAGATTGTCTTTCAATTTCAAATTCAATTACTTTTTGTAAAACTGATATTGAACCAATATTCTTTACTTCAATTTTGTAATCTGGAAGATTTGTACTTTCATCCGAAGAATCTTTTAATGAAATATTTAATTCAAACCGCATTTGGCCTTTTTGCATTTCTGCGTCACTTGTATCGGTGTATCTTACAATTTGTCTTAGTCTTTTTGCGAAAGCTAAAACTTCTTCGATGTTGTCGAAATCAGGATAAGTAACCATTTCTATTAATGGGACTCCTGATTTATTAAAGTCTATTAATGTATCGCTTCCTTCTGAATGTAGGGATTTAGCTGTATCTTCTTCTAAGTGTAGTCTTTGGATTCTAATTCTTCTTGAATCGTCGTTTATTTCGATTTCTACGTATCCATTTTCTCCTATTGGTTTATCGAATTGTGAAATCTGATAACCTTTAGGTAAATCTGGGTAAAAGTAGTTTTTTCTGTCGAATTTAGTGCTTTTATTTATATTACAATTTAATGCTAATGCTAATTTTATTGCCTTTTCGAATGCTGCTTTATTTGGAACAGGCAATGCTCCAGGTAATCCAAAGCAAACTGGACAAATATGTGTGTTTGGCTCTGCATTGAAGTATGCATTCTCACACCTACAAAACATTTTAGATTCTGTTTTTACTTGTAAATGAATTTCTAATCCTATTACTGGTTTATATTTCACTTTTGTTCTATAAATTTATATAAAGATTTTTATTTATAAAGGTTTATATATTTTATGATTTTACTATAAAGCTGTTTAAAATAAAGATAAAAGCTTAAAAGGCTTGCAGTCTTTGACTGCAAGCCTTAATAATAATTTACACTAAAATTAACTTAAGAAATTTTTTCGATTTTGAATTTAGTATTTCCGATTGGTAAAAGTACTTCTACAACATCCCCTACTTTTGAATTAAGCACTGCTTTTCCAATTGGAGAGTCAATAGATATTTTCCCTTCTCGTGGATCAGCTGCTTGTGTTTCTTCTGCTCCAACTAAAACTACAGTTCTACCAGAATTAGTTGTAAGATTTTTAATTTCTACAGAAGATCCGATTGTAGCAACAACTTTACTTGCCGATGACTTAACAATTCGTACATTTTTAAGTAATGTTTCTAAATCTGTAATTCTATTTTCGTTCATATCCTTCTTTTCCATTGCCACTGTGTAAGCATGGTTTTCGCTTAAATCACCCAAATCTCTTGCATCCGAAATTTCTTTTGCAATAGCAGCTCTTTCCACACTTTTTCTGTGTTCTAGTTCTTTAACAAGCTCATCGTAAGATTCTCTTGTCATTTCAATTTTTTCTTCTCTATTTACACTGTTTGCCATATTATTATCTTAACAAAAAAATAAATACCATGTTAATGGTATTTTAAATTAAAAAATTAAAGCTAGGCGATAGCCTTTCTTATATTTAATAATATCACAATAACTGCAAATTTTAAATATGACTGAAAACTACGCCTGTGTTATTTTTTGTTGACACAATATATTTTTTTCTGCTATATTCCAAGTTATATTTTTTTATTAGAAATAATGAGTGGCACCGATAATAAATTACTTACAGATACCGCTCCTGCTTCTTATAGCCGACGTGATTTTCTTAAAAATTCAGCACTAAGTGCTGTCGGAGCATTTCTAGGCATGGGTGCAGTACCGATCCCAATAAATAATATAGAAGCAGATCCTTTTGAAAAATTCATAAATTCTAATAAATTTCCGGACTTATTACAGGAAGGATGTAATAAATTTCATGATAAATTAAAAAAATTAAATAATAATCTTTCACGAACAGGAATTACAATTAGTTACGATAAAGATACACCAACTATTGATATTGATCCAGAGTGTTCCAAAGCATTTGAAAACTTGCAAAAATGTATTGAT
>CAZRHM010000129.1:0-2767 GCA_964599845.1 uncultured Candidatus Saccharibacteria bacterium | reverse complement strand
ATACACAAAATTGTCAATAGAAGCACGTCACCCCGCCTGACGCAAAACCGATGTTAGCGGCTGTTATATTCTTTGTCCGAAGTCTTGTTGTTAGTTGTACGCACATGTTTTATTCAATGTTTGATATGTCTAAATAATCTCCGCTGTCGTGTCCTGTGGCTACAAATAATTTGTCCTTGCTTGTCAAAAAGAGTTTCTTTTTGAGTTTCGTTCGGATAATTTCGTCTAGTGTCAACGCACAATAAGCAAGTGGTAAAATCCAGTCAAGGAATTCATAATTATCTTCGTCAGTTTTTGCTATGTCGTTAATTTGTTGTAGCAACGGTGGTTGAGCATAACTATTCTCAGGGAAGTAAACTGGGTCGCAAGCCCAATCAATATCGTCTTTGTCGTAATTGTCCGCACCGGCTAAATAAATTGCAGGAATTTCTTTGTCATTGTCGGCAAACTTTAAAATACCAAACCAAAGTGCAACAACGCTGTTAGGAAGTGGAGATGTAGTTACAAGATGTTGAAGCCACTCTACAATGTCGGCTTGTTCTTTGTCAATGTCTAACTGTCGCAAAGCAGTCCAGTAAGGTTTAGGAGTTGTCTGTTCGTGAAAGTCAATAAATTTATTCCAAGCGTCTTTGGCTGTCAGTTTGGAAGCACAAATTGTTGTCAAGCTGTCCCAAGATTTGTCGTGTTGAAATTCCATGTCGTTATTTTCTGTTTGTTTTTTGCTGTCTGTTTCGGGTTTGCACTTTCCGCAAATTATAGCCGCTAACGTTTTGGGTATTGCCGAAGGCGGGAAAATCGAAGCTGAAAGTTTCGATTTTGCACCGAGGCGAGCCAAAACGAATTTTGATGAGTTAAATTTAAAAATAAAAAACGAATAAAATTCGTTTTTGGCGGAGATAGAAGCACAAACCTTGAATTCAGCACTTTAGCCCCGCTTTTGGCAATACCTTGTTAGCGGCTGGGCTTTTCGTCTTTCCAATTTTTGTATTGCTCCCAAAGCCCATCTGAAACAGGTCTTGCATAGTTTGTTTTTTGGTCAACGGAAATCATCATAAATCCATTGTCCTGTTTAGGCTTTCGTAAATTTAAATGAAAATTTGAGGTCTTTAAAATTTCAATTCTCAATGCGTCAAGTATTTTTTCTATATCTATAAAACTTTTTTTTATTAGCCAAGAAGACAAAAAAGTTAGTGTAATACGTTCATTTGGATATTCTTCTCTGATTGCTTTAAAATGTTTTAGAGCCGTTTCGGAGGCTAAAATTTTTAAATCGAAGTTGAAATCCTTAAGTTTTACAGAACTGTTGAAAATATGCTGGTCTTTTTTGTTATGCAATAGTCGGGAACGATAGTCGTAAAGTCTGCCAACAAACGTTTTATCAATGTCTATGATGGTATTTTTAATTTCTAAATTCGAAAAGTCGTTATTCTGTCCAAACGCAGATGAAGCCAATTTTGTCCAATATAAAGTTTTTGATTTATCAGTTTTGCATATGTAGCATATTAAATGACTGATATAGTCAAATACAGACGAAAGTTGAAAAACAATGCTGTCAAATACAGATGAAAGTTCAAGTTCTACTTTTTCAAAATGTGGATTGCCCATTGGAAATGCATTAAATAACCTTGGATCTTTTTGATGCAAGTCTTGTAAATAATGCTCTGCATAACCAAGTTCTCTCAAATAAATTAAATACTGATGTACCAGAGAAAACAGTCTATAATGAACATTATCTTTAAGAATAAATATATTTTCCTTAGAATTTTTGTCAGATGAATGGTCGTCATACATTACACAAATCGAACGAATACCGTGTTCTGCTCTCCAACTTTTTCTATTTATTTCTTGGAAGTCAGCTTGTCGGTCATCTATATTAATAATTTCCTTGTTTGCTTCTGTCATTGTAGGATGGTGTGTCTTAGCCTTGCTGCTAACGTGCCGCGTATTGGCGATGGGCGGGATTTTCAGTACTGAACTTGATACGAAGAACGAAAGTTGAATTTAGCACTTCCGTTGATACGAAGCCGTTCAGCCCGCCTATTGCCAATACGATGTTGGTGGCTGGCGTTTTATTTTTCCGTTTTGTCTTGATGAAATATTGTCAATATAGTTAGTAATGCCGTCAGTGAAATATTAAGCCAAAATTGCCAATTTTTCAAGTCTGTAATTGTTAGTATAAGTGTCAAGGCACTTATGAATGTAAGTCCGAATAAAAATGGTTTAGCTAAAACAGATTGTTTCAGATGAATTGACCTTGTTGTTAAATACCCAACAATTTGCGTAATTCTGTTATTCCGTTTTGTTTCAATTGATGTTGTTGGATAAATTCTTACACCACAATCTATGATAGATTTTGTTTCGGTATCAAAAATTGCCCAACCAATTGAGTTTGTCCCTAAGTCAAGTCCAAGTATTCTGCTCATATTAGTTCGTTTTTATTATTCGTTTTCTAAAAGTCAACAGTCCGATATTAGTTAAGATGCAAAACGCAATTATGCCTTTCATAATCGTGATTGTCAAACACAAGTTTTGTCCTGATACTAATGAAATACAGTCATCCATATTTTCTGTTTCATATTTCAAACTAACCATAGTATTTACTATTCCAAAAACTAAGATTGGAATAGTAAAAATTGTCAGGGTCAATATGATATAAAATATGGTCTTTCTCAAAGTCTGCTTGAATTGTTGAGTGTCGTTCTACGCTTGCCACCAACGTTCCCGGGCTTTGTGTTCGGGCGGATAAAAGAATTCCCTCCGCTCGACC
>CAZRHM010000128.1:2010-2786 GCA_964599845.1 uncultured Candidatus Saccharibacteria bacterium | reverse complement strand
ATATCGGTTTTTTTTATTACATATTTCATTCTTAAATGTGCATATAAAAAATGAATCCTATCAAAATATAGGATAGTAGGTTTTTGTTGTTCAACGATAAATTATTCAATAAAATTTAGTTGGACTTACCAAGGATATAGCAGATGTTCTCTCTCATTTAAAAACGGGAGCATTACAACTGATAGTCACCAGATAAATAGAAAGCAGGAAAGGAGAAGGTTGATGTAGTTTTTTATATCAGCCGGGAGCATATGAACGAATATTTAAAAAAATTAAAATTATCAAATGAGGTAGAAGACATCTTAAAGAGCAGTAAGAGTTTGATCTTTCCAAAGTCAAGGGAGGAATTAATTGAACTTTCCTTTGGAAATGAAAACAAAGATAGTTTTTGTCGAGAGGCAAATAGATAGTTTACAATCACTCGGAAACAATAATATGCCAGAAAAATTCGGAGAAAAGGAGCTTCGATTAGGACGCGCAACTGGCTCGGGATAATTTTTGACTTTTGTTTATATTCGGTTTTTCCCAACTCGATCTCTGACTTCTTTTCAGAATTTTAGCTTCTATTTTATCGTAATTACCGAACTTCTAATAATTTCCCAGCTATGTTAACGAAGATTGCTTAATTCCTCATTAGGTTGTGTAATATATTTGTCTTAAATAGCAATTGTGGCAATTTTTCTAATTTCTCTGATTATCCCCTATGATTTGTCTAATAATTTTAAAAAAATAAAATAAATAATAGAAAATTTTTATTTTTTTACGTTTAAACTAAC
>CAZRHM010000128.1:0-2000 GCA_964599845.1 uncultured Candidatus Saccharibacteria bacterium | reverse complement strand
GTGATGTATAACCTACACTTTTTTATTTCAGCTAGCTTTTTTTGTTTGATCAGCCATCATTGAACATCTTTTTGGATGACCTGTCTATCGGCCAAAATCACGAATTGTTTCGAAGATTATTTTTTATATTTTTTATTAACAATTTTCCCATACCTTTTAAATTGATTTGTACTTCTTTACCATAACTGTCTGCTGATCCTTAAGAGTGCAAAAATGAAAAAGAGAAATAATTATTCTTACGAACCATAATTTAATGTCGACGAAGTCGAATATGGGACCTTAAATGTCGATTATAGTAGAAGCAGGAGCGGTGATATCACAAGTATGCTTTGCAATCAACTAAGTTATCAGTAGTTGAGGAGCAAAGATTCATTTACGCGCTCGCAATGCCCAGCTTATAGCATTATGACTTTTCTATCCTCAATATATGTAAACACCGTATAATGTTTTAAAAACTTCTACCGTTGATACTGATTCCTTGTATAACCATTTTTACTCTACCTTAACATCACAAACCTTCCTTCTCAATAGATATGCTTTTACAGTTTTCACAAATGAAAATCACTTATATTTTCAGAATGCCCCAACCATCAGTAGCGATAAAATTTATCATCGGCACTGTTGTAACTACAGTAATAATTTTGTTATTCGCTAATGAAAGCGTCGTAAACCTAATTTCTACAGACTATGATTCTATTTTAAAAACGGATTCCACTCCATTCAGAGGTTCATATGGGCCATATGCTAAATATGAAAATGTCCTCTTCGATCATTGTGAACTTCAAGAACTCGATCCATGGGATCCAATGATTGCAAAATACCTCAACCCTAATAAGGCACCATGGAAAGGTTGTGTGCCAACTATCGATGTTAAATCCCAACTAATTGATGGACAATTGTTCATCACAGACAACACCACAGATGGATCATGTTCCTATAGGTGTCTTCTCCCAAAGACCGATTACTCACTCATATTTGATAACTGGTTGCCTGCAATAAATGGTACTCGGCCTCGATGTGATATTGTTGAAGTACAATGTGTCAAAGAAGATGAAAAATCAAATAATACGTATTATCAATATTTACATGCTCAGACCTTCCGATTGGATAGGCCAGAAGATATTGACGATATTCCTGAGAAGCCTGATGTTCATATTATTTTGTTCGACAGTGTTTCCGAGTCTCAATTTATCAGGTCAATGCCAAAAACAAAGCACATGCTTAGAGAGTATTATGAATCAACCTCATTTAGACACCTGAATAAAATCGGATTAAACAGTCGACCCAATGGATTCGCACTATTATTGGGTAAGTCGTTCGAAATACTAACACGAAATGCAAATCTAAATTCATTAGCTCCTATTTCTAATTTAAATCATTTTTAGGTAAATCTATTTATCCTATTGCAAAGTCACCGATGTCAGTAGGATACGAAACAGACTATCCGAACAAGAGTTATTGCAACCAATATTTGGACGACGATCAATTCATTGGATTCAGGTTCCAGGATGATGGATATGTAACTATGATGAACGAGGATTGGAGTCTGGGAGTCTTTAATTGGCCCAACTGTAGAGGCTTCAAACAGAAGCCTGTCGATCACTATATGAGACCATTTCAACTCAGAGTTGAAGGAGGTCGTTGGAAATCATCAACTATAAATAAAGCTGTTCACAGAAACAGTTGTCATGAGACATTTTACCATCAAATAGAGTACTTGAAGGATTTCCTCAATAAATATCCAGATAAGCCTAAGTTTTCCATCACTTGGATGAGTTACCTCGCTCATGACGATGTGAATGCTCTCTATCACGCTGATGAGTACTTTTACCAATTCTTCAAAGATTATAAAGAGAAGTTTTCCAATTCCTTCCTGTTCGTGATGGGAGATCATGGGAATCGATTTGGTGCTTTAAGAAATACTCCTGTAGGGGAAATAGAAGATAATAATCCATTCTTGTTCTTCTCTGTTCCAGAAGAGCTAAGAGAGGACACAGAAT
>CAZRHM010000127.1:0-2846 GCA_964599845.1 uncultured Candidatus Saccharibacteria bacterium | reverse complement strand
CCAAATAGACCAATTGGTTTATCAGCTTTACGACTTGACGGAAGAAGAAATAAAAATTGTGGAGGGAAATGGATAAATCCATTCAAATATCATTGTTAACGAATCATAGCCCCCGGTTTAAACCGGGGGCTATGGAAATGCGAGAAACAACAGCAAAACCGTTTCAACGGTTTAAAAAACAAGAATTAAAGAATTGAATATGCCACATTCATACAACAAAATATGGATACACGCCATTTGGGCAACGAAAGCAAGAATACCATTGGTACATCAAAACATTGAACAAAACGTTTATCAATTTATTTCAAATCAATTGCGGGAACAAGGTTGCCCGGTAAGAATCATCAATGGTATGCCCGACCACATTCATTGTTTGTTTTTATTAAACCCTCAAAAATCAATTGCGGAAGTTATCAAGCAAATTAAAGGCAGCAGCTCTCATTTTATCAACCAAAATAACTTAATACCAGAGAAATTTGCGTGGCAAACGGGATATGCCGCCTATTCGGTTTCTGAATCTGGAATTGAGAAGGTTTTTCAATACATCAAGTGTCAAAAAATGCACCACCGCAAAAAGTCATTTCAGGAAGAGTACGATGCGTTTATTAAACTTTACGGATTAAATGAGCATTGATTACATAGCCAGACAAATAGCAAATGTTGACCGAGATATAAACTCGATAGAAAGAAGTATTCATCCAATTGATGCGAACATCACTCGTAAGCAGAAAGAAGCTCATAGTTTACTTGATAAAATTGCAAGAGAAAAAGACCTAAAAAGGATGATTGGTTATCAAAAAGATTTAACCAAGAAGAATGAAGAAATCAGTAAACTTGAAAAGGATAAAAGCTCTAAATCAAAAACTTTAGCTGATAAACAAAAAAAGAAACTTGAACTTCTAAGCAAACTCAATAAAGAAGAACAAAAGGAAAGAGACAAGACAAAGAAGGAACAGAAAGAAATGTTGACTTTGCAACAACAGATAACAAGGGAAATGGAAAAGCAGAAAATGCAATCCCTACATTCTTTTGATGTTTTGAAGCCACAGCCAATTATCCAAACAACTTATGATGTTTTTGTTTCTCACGCATCAGAAGACAAAGACGACTTTGTGAGAGATTTTGTAAAATGTTTACAGCAAAACGGACTTAAAGTTTGGTATGATGAATTTACATTGAGAGTTGGCGACAGTCTTAGACGTTCCATTGACAACGGACTTAAAAATTCACGTTACGGAATAGTAGTTTTATCAGAAGCATTTTTTAGCAAAGAATGGCCACAAAGAGAATTGGACGGACTTTTTGCAAGAGAAGTAAACGGAGAAAAGGTTATACTTCCTATATGGCACAAAATCAGTAAAAACGAAGTAATGAAATTCAGTCCAATTATTGCCGATATGTTGGCATTGAATACATCGAGTTTTACAATTGAAGAAATCGCAAAAGAAATATCTGACAGAGTATTGAATTAACTTAAAAATAAAAATTATGGCAACAAAACAGTTCCCGTTAAACCTCACAAAAGGTCAACACCTTCACCGACACCAAGAAAAAATCCTGATGCTCCAAAGCCAGGACCAAAGACAGTTCCAGTTGAACCGCATAAACGGACTCCACCAAAGAAATAACAATGAATAAGAAAACACTGACATTTAGCGGTATAGTCTGCTACATAAATGACTTCAAGATTGAAATTGAAAACTTTAAAGAAGTTGTTCAATCAGGAATTTATGATGAAGTCAGTGGCAATCGTGTTCATATTTTTCAAATGGAGTATGAAAACAACTTTCTGAAAATAAATTTCTCGGATGGTTCTGCAATGCCTCGTAATCCGAATGTTTATAACAAATCAAGACAAGAGTTTGAGCCGAACCCAAGAGATTCTGACCAAATCGAACCCAAAGAATATTTTGCAGTTTTTGACTTGACTTCAAGTTATTTATGGTTGAGTAACACCAAGAAAAAATCGCTTTTGATTGACTTCTTTCAAAAAATGTTCAAAAACAAGAAGATAGTTTTGAAGGATGTCTATGATGAAGAAAAATTTATTGAAGGGTTAAAAACACTCGACCAAATTAAACTTAGTGCAGCACCAAGTTTATTCAGTCAGTCCAATACAGTATCTAAGGCTTTAATTGACGAAATGTATGGTGCATTTGAAGCAGTTTTACACCTGAAATATAAGGACACATTTATTGGTGATGATTTGTATTCTAAAATCAAAAGCATTTTTAAAAACCGTGAAAGTTTCAATGGAATAATGATTGCAGGAAGAGACGAAAAAAATATGGGGATGTTTTTTAATAATAATTTATTCACAAGAAAGATTGACATTGAAGCCCCAGTTGATGAAAATGAAATGTTTAATCCAAGTGATGTGTTCAGTCGAATAATTGCTAAAATTGAAGAAGAAATAAATGCAAACAGTTAAGAACATATTAAAATATTTTCTCTCAGTAGGAACAATTTTTCTCCTATCTACCTATTTGCATTTTGCCAACTCTGAAACATTTGCTCATATTTTGACTTTTCTATCGGTTACAACGGGATTTACAATAACAGCATTATCCATTATTGCAACATCTAATTTTTCAAAAGAATTATACAAAAAAGAAGCACCAAATGATAATTCAAAATCTTTACTTCACCAATTAGTAGCGAAGTTTGAAAAATCAACTTTGACTTTTGCAACAGCTATAATCTTGATTTTGATATATTCATTAATTGAACCAGCCACAATAAAAGAATGGACATTTTTTAATACATCCATTAGATTCAAAAAGAATTTAAGATGACTCATTGGGTATTTAAATTTTTTATCAAATTGGCAATTATTAGACCTGTTG
>CAZRHM010000126.1:0-2848 GCA_964599845.1 uncultured Candidatus Saccharibacteria bacterium | reverse complement strand
AAACAAACTTATTGAACTAGTTGCCGATTCTGATGATGATATTGCTACTAAATTTTTAGAAGGTGAAGATGTAACAGCAGAGGAACTGGAAGCTGGAATTAGAAAAGCTGTTTTAGCAAATAACTTTTTCCCTGTAATGGCTGGCTCATCTTTAAAGAATAAAGGTGTTCAAGCTATGCTCAACAATATTTGTAATTATTTACCTGCTCCTACAGACAAGGACTATGTTGTAGAAGATACAGAAACTCACGAAGAAAAACACTATCAAGGCGAAGTAGCTGGATGGGATCCAAAAACTGATAAAGTTGTAACCAGAAAGCTTTCACCAAACGAATCTTTCTGTGCATTGGTATTCAAATTAGCTGTTGACCCACATGTTGGTAACTTGGCATTCTTTAGAGTTTATTCTGGTTCGCTTACAGCTGGAAGTTATATTTACAACAGTGTTAGAGGCGTAAAAGAAAGGGTTGGGCGAATTGTAATGTTACATGCAAATTCACGAGAGGAGGTTAAGGAAGTACAAGCTGGAGATATTGCAGCAATAGTTGGCTTAAAAGATACTAAAACTGGAGAAACATTAAGTGATGAAAAAAATCAAATAAGATTAGAAGGTATTGAATTCCCTGAGCCAGTTGTAAAATTTGCAATTGAGCCAAAAACTAAATCTGACCAAGAAAAATTAGCTGAAGCTTTAGCTAAGCTTACTTCAGAAGATCCAACATTTCATGCAGAGACAAATAATGAAACAGGACAAGTTATTATTGCAGGAATGGGTGAATTGCACTTAGAAGTTAAAATCAGATTATTAAAAGATGATTATAATATTGAAGTAAATGTAGGAAAACCACAAGTTGCTTACAGAGAAACAATAAAAAAAGAATTTACACATAGAGAACTACTTAAAAAACAAACAGGTGGTGCTGGACAATTCGCTGATATTGAAATGATTGTTAGACCAAGAGAAACAGGTAAAGGATACAATTTTGTTGATAGTATTAAGGGTGGTGCTATTCCTAGAGAATACATCCCATCTATTAACAAAGGATTCCAAGAATCTATGACTAGTGGTCCAATTGGTGGTTATCCTGTTGTAGATGTAGAGGTAGAAATTGTAGATGGTTCATACCACGATGTAGACTCTAATACAGACACTTTCAAAACTTGTGCATTTTACGGTTTAAGAACTGCACTTAAGGGTGCTGATGCTGTATTATTAGAACCAGTAATGAAAGTAAACGTAAATGTTGCAGAAGAGCATGTAGGAGCTGTATCAGGTTATCTATCGGGAAGAAGAGGTATTATTAAAAATATGGTTGCTCGAGGAAAAACTCAAGAAATTAATGCTGAGGCACCATTAGGAGAACTTTTTGGTATGACTTCTGATTTAAGAAATCTTACATCTGGTACTGCAAGTGCTACAATGGAGCCAAGTCACTATGCAGAGGTTCCAAGTGGTGTAATGCAAAAAATTATTGGTGATAAGGAAGAATAATTGTATAGGAATTGGATATAAAAGGCGTCGCTTTTGCGACGCCTTTTTTTGCTTGGTTTATAATTTATTATGCTTAAAATATATTAATGATGTTTAGCAAACATGCCTTCCCACTCTCTAAAAATCTTTTGCTGTGCTTCACCATATTTAGCGATGGATTCAAAGGCGTTATCTATGGTTTTTTCCTTAAATAAATTGTCCGGATTCTTTGAATAGAATAAGTCAGACCAACTAATAATTTTTTCTTCTAATGATTCAGCTAGCATATCTCTTTTGGGTAGGGCAAATTTTCTTTTATTATATTTTCTTTAGGGATCCCTACACCTGTATGCCTTTCTGCAACCAAAGCATGTTTTGGTAATCCTTCTAGTTCTAATATTTTTCTTCCTTCCGTCCCATGACATAGATAATCTAATTCGCCATCACAACCTAGTTCTTTGTCATTAACTTTGATAATCCCTATATCGTGCAACATAGAAGCCTCTTCTATAAATTGAACTTGTCTCTGATTGAGTTTCAGACCAATTGCAATTTTTAAAGATCTGTTTGTAACCAAGGTAACGTGAATCAAATAAATATGCTTAGTTAAAGGGTTAGTAATATACTTATCTATTATTAATCTGTAATCAACTTTTGGCTTCATAATTTTTGTTGTTTTTCAGCTTTTTTAAAATTTTTCTAACTATCAATACAGCTACAATAGCTGAGGCTACAATAAATATTGTTTCCCATGGTATCAAAAGCACATCTCGCTTCACTGTTACGTACTCATCGCCAATTTTAACAATCTGTGTAAAGGTTAGCTTACCAATTCTTTTGTGTAATGGTCTAGAGTCTAAAAAATCTGAATTTAATGTAACATTGGAATTTGGATATAAAACCTTATTTAATCTAGGGCTTAATGCCAAACTATTTATTCTTTTATTTCCCGATGTAATCTGAACTTCTCCCGTTGGCTTTATTAAAGTATTCGATTCGTTAATTACTTGTGATTCAATTGTATAATTATTTGTAAAGCTTATTGCAGAAAGATTAAGTGTGGATTTAACCTTAATATTATTTTTTATTTTTGCTAACTCTTCTTTACTAATGCTTAAATCTAAAATTACACTTGCCAAGTTTGAATTTATTGCAACATTGCTATTATTAGATGTACTGGACGATGCATAAACCCCAACTAAGTAGCCGTCTAACTTTTTTAAATAGTTAATTGTAATTTTTTTATCTTCTTTTGAATTAACATTTATATTCTTCTGCTCTATTTTTATATATTCATCAATATTAATTCCCAAGCTTTGTAAAAAATCATTGTTTATTGGTGTTATTTTATTATTTTGTGCATCTATTTGAAATGCT
>CAZRHM010000125.1:0-2898 GCA_964599845.1 uncultured Candidatus Saccharibacteria bacterium | reverse complement strand
AGGTTGAGATAGGTCGCATACATCATATTTTGCTTTGCCATTTCTTTTTTTTGCGATCTTTATCATCTCATTAGAGAAATCTATGCCATAAACATTAGCTCCTCTCTTAGAAAGCATTCTAGAATAAGTCCCTGTTCCGCAACCTAAATCCAGTACCCTTTTGCCAGATAGGTCTTGCAAAAGTCTATCTAGAGCTGGATAAATTACATATTTGTGTGAATAATCTCCTTCTTCACCCAAATCTGCGTCATATTTTTGGGCGATTTTGTCCCATGCTATTGATCGATTTGACATAGTTTGTTACCATAATAAAACAACAATTTGATAGTCTAACTATCATTTTACTACTTTCTATGAAAATTATAAACTGAATTCTGAATGTATTCAGAGGAAAATATTAAGAGAGTTCGGATGAAGCCTACAGAACAGGTAAAAATATTTTTAAACTTTCAGAACTAAGGGAATATATACAGTAAAAGTACTACCTTTTCCTTCGCCTTCGCTATAAATATCTAGCCTGCCATTCATGAGTTTAAGATATCCTTTTATATTAGATAACCCGATGCCTGGACCATCTGGACGTAATAAGGTCATTCCATTTCTGCCACTTCCATCTAAATAATTGTTTACTCTGTAATACCTTTTCCCAAGTTTAGCGATTTCTGCTGCTGGAATCCCTATACCTGTATCTTTTACAGATAATTTTATAAATTTATCCGGTGTCAATTCTACTTGAGCAAAAACTTCTCCTTGGGATGTGTACTTTATAGCATTATCAAAAAGATTATCAATAATATCCTTAACAATCTTCTTATCCATCATCCCAACTATTGGATAATTAGGTAAATTTAATGTGAATTTCAATTCTTTTCCTTGGGCTTTCAGCAAATATTCATCATAGGAAGATTTAAGGAGTTCTATAAAATCTGTTTGTTGAGGCTTAAGGTGTAATGTACCACTATCAAGCATGCTGGAATTTAACATTCGATCAATAATGTCTGATAAACGTCTGATATTGACTACACCCTTATCAATAAATTCAAGGGGTTTACTTGCAAATTCTTGAGTGATGAATCCTTTTTTTATTGAATCTTTTAAAATTATCTCAATCATTTGTATTGCATTTCTAGCAGTACCAGCAGGTGTTCTTAGTTCATGTGAGAAAATATCAATCATGTCTTTTTCTTTTTGAAGTGCATCAGCTAAATCAACATTTTTTTGCTGTAATTCTTTTGTAGCCTCTTGTACTTTGGAGTTTAACAAAGTATTGAAATCTTGTACTTTCTTATATAAAAGTGATTTACTAATATCCAACATTAAAGATTCATTAATGTTTTTCAATACATCAATATCTTCTCTCGTAAATGGTTCTTCGTTTACTTTTGATTTTACTGCTACGTATCCAAAATACTCATTTGGTTTATAAATTGAGATGAGAATCTCAATTTTCTGACTATCTAATAATTCTCTAAGGAAATTAAACTCATGTCTCTCTTCACTTAATAAGTCAGATTCCTTATTCAATATTACCTTCCTGTCCAGTTCGTGAAGCTTAGCTAATGTCCATTTTAAATTGTTAATATTTGCTTCTAAAGTCAATCCATTACTATACTTAGCAATTTCGTTATCAGGAAAAACATAAATTAGCAGAAAAAAGATTAAGCGATCTTAAGGATAAGAAAGATTACATAAGTAGAATGCACAGAACGGGCAGATATACCGATGAAGAATATGATGAAGAAATTGCTATATGGAAAAATGAAATGGCAGTAGCTAGACTAGAGATAAATGAGAATCTAATAGATAGAAATGAGCTTGAAGTTTTACTAGCTCAAGCGGAACTATTTATTACTAAGCTCGAACCCTTGTATCGCTCCTTCAGCACAGTAAATAAGCGACGTTTCGCCACTCTAATATTTCCAAAAGGTATACGTTACGAAAATGGTAGGATCGAACCCGTGGAAAAGTCCTTGCTATTTGAATACTTAGGGGATTTAGAGGCTAAAAATGTTGCTAAAAATCAAAATGTGACCCTACGGGGAATCGAACCCCGATTGCCAGATTGAGAATCTGATGTCCTAACCGTTAGACGATAGGGCCAGCTGCAACAATTATAACGCTTTTGTTCTATTTTTTACATTTATCGGTTTACTTTATTTAAAATAGCAAATTCAGTATACTTTGTTTATGAAATTAGTATTAATAATTCTAAGTGGCATAGCAAACTGGTTTATATCGGCAGCTTTAATTATAGGTAGGTTTATTGTTGTAGGTATTGCTACTTTACTTTGTGCAATACTATTAACAAACAATGTAATTATTAATAAAATCGATGCCGTGTTTTTTATAGGTTCGTTATTTTTAGCTTACGGATTAGTTAGTTCACTAATTATGTTGGTTCGTGGTTATGATTATTTTTTTGTAAAAACCTTTAGAGTTTTTGGCTATTTTAAAATACGTGTGGATGAAAAGAAAAATATAAATAACGAAAAGTATTTTTGGTACAAATATACTTATGTTTATTTTATTGCTGGCGGATTATTATTAATGATTCTCTCTGTGTTATTCGTTTAAAATATATTAATGCAAACTACTAACCTTCCATTTAAATATTCTCAAAATGAATTAGTTAACTTGGAGCAAATAAAAGATCTTGTTAACAATTCCAGTATTAATAAAAATGATTTAGTAATAGACATTGGAGCAGGAAAAGGTGCTATAACAAAACACTTATTAAATAAAAACGCAAAAGTCATTGCTTACGAACTCGACCAGAACCGATATAATTTTTTAAAGCAAGAGTATGCAAACACTTCAAATATTGATATTTTTAAGCAAGATTTTTTAAGTGCAAATTTGCCAAAAACTTCATTTAAAGTTTTTTCGAACATCCCATTT
>CAZRHM010000124.1:0-2914 GCA_964599845.1 uncultured Candidatus Saccharibacteria bacterium | reverse complement strand
CGGTTCGCGGCCAGCCCGAACGTGACGGGCCTGGTCGTCGGCACGATGACTGGTATCGCGAAGAAAGGCTGGGAGTACCTTTGGGTCCGTTACCAGGACGCCGAGGACACGGCAGCCAAGGCGCTGGTGAAGCGGCCGGTCTCCGTCTACGTGGAGCAGGTCTATCCCTACGGCAACTTCGGCGGCATGGGCATCGGGACGTGACGTGTGGGCGATCCGTTCAAGAAAGTCCGAGCCGGGCAGCCACTCGACATCCCGGCCGAGACGTTCAACTCCTTCATCGATGCAGCCCGCGATTTCAAGGCGCGGCAGCAGAGCCGCAGCCGGACCGTCCAGCCCGACTTCCAGCAAACGGGAATCATCCCGGTCAAGAACGCCAGCGGGAACGACCTCGACCGGTTCGACGTGCTCGGTATCGACCGGCCGATCTTCACGCCGTCCGACAACCTCGCCAGTTTCCAGAACCAGGTCTCGGTCGTCGGCGTGACGCCGAACGAGGACGAACATGTCGGGCGGTTCATCGTGCTATTGGAACCGCTTCGCGACGGCCTGATCGGGCGCGGCTGCCTGTCGGGCATCTGTCCCGTGCGGCTCAACGTTCTGGACGAGGAACACGACTGGGCGGACATCGAGGACGGGGAGACCGACAGCTTGAAGACGGACGATGCGGGTGGGGCATTCATCCTCTGGAAGGAACCACCCGGTTCGGGATACGGCGGTTACGGTTACGGATACGGCTATTACTACGGCGGCTTGCGCTGGGCACTGGTGCGGCTCAGCAACTTCAGCGACGGCGACCAGTGGGGGATGGTATGAGCGACACAGCCCGCCACAGGCGGCTTGTTCAGAGCGAGAGATCGTGAGCCAGTTTCAAAACTGCTTCAGGATAGTGAACAGGCAGGCGAGGTGGACAAAGCCCTCGAACAATTCGGCGTAGTATTCCCAGCGGGTGATCAGCCGTCGGCAGTTCTGCAGCCAGCTGATGGTCCGCTCCACACGGTAGCGGCGGCGATACCTCCGCAGCACCCGACCGTCCTGCCGTGGCGGGCGCTGCCGGTTCTCCCGATGCGGACAGACCAGGGCAATGCCTCGCAGCCCCAGGCGACGGCGCAGCTGATCCCAGTCGGCCGCCTTGTCGTACAACAGGTGCCGGGGGCGGCGCCGCCACAGCGAGCGATCGACGAGCCGCTCGATCCCCTGACCCTCGGGCGTGTTCGCTGCCGTCGTGAACGCCGAGAGGGGAATCCCCTCCCGGTCGACCATCAGCATGATGGTGGTGCCTTTGCCCTTGCGGCCATAGGCGACCTCGGCGCCCCCTTTTTTGCCCGTGAAAACGAGCCATCGCCGATCGCTTCTTCCCACTTCAGTCCCTTGAGACGGTCGACTTTCCTGAGCAGCCGATGCCATGCTGCGGCGAACCGGCCGTCGCGGGTCCACTCGTCCAGCCGTCGCCAGCAGGTTGAAGGACTGGGATACCGTTCTGGTAAATCTTGCCATCGGGCGCCGGTGACGAGGATCCACAGGATCCCCTCCAGGCAGGGCCGCGGGGGCACTCGTGGCCGGCCGCCGCGGGGCGACGTGGGGGGATCGGCCAGCAGGTCGGCGATCAGAAGCCATTGGGAGTCGGAAAGAAACGGTTTCGGGGCCGTCCTGGACCCTGTGCGATTCGACCGCCGGCGTGGCGGCCAACGCAGCAGGGTGATGATCATGTGAGTGACCTCCTTTCACTCACACGGTATGCAACTTGCCTGCCAACGTGTTCAGTAAGTCACGGGTTTTGCAACTGGCTCGTAGGTGGAGAACGGCGCGACGGTGCAGGAGACGCGATCAGAATCAAACGTCCTCGACGTCCTCGCCGAGCTCTCCCGCCGCGGGATCACGCTCGAACCGCGCGGTGATGCGCTCGCGTTCCGTCCGCGTCGCAAAGTCACCGGCGAACTGAAGGCACAGCTCGAGCGGCACAAGCCGGACATCCTGCGACTGCTGCGCGGCGAACCCGCAACGGAATCTGCCGCCCCAGTTCGTAACGTCGTTGAGACCCCACCCGACGCCGATGTCTCGGTCGTTGTCCTGCATCCGCTGCCTTCGATCCTCGACGCGGTCTTGGTCGGCGTGTTGGGACAGCGCCCCGCGCCGCGGGAAGTCCTCGTCGTCGGCCACGGGAATCGCAGGCTCCGCAAGTGTGTCCGGCGGTTCGCCGGTCGGGGCGTGCGGTTTGCCGACAGCCCCACGGATGCAACCGGCGAGTTCGTGCTTCTGCTCGACGGCCGGGCGCTCCTGGGAACGGCCTGGATTTCCAGCGCCGTGCCGTTGATGGATGACCCGCAGGTCGGCGCGGTCTACAGCGACCACGAACTGCTGACGACCGGCGGACGGACGAACTACCCGGACGAGGTCGGGAGCGACGACCTCGCCCGTTCCGGTTTGGAAGCGGCGACCGTGCTTGTACGCCGCGAGGCACGCGTCGCGGCTGCCGGCGATGATGTCTCGGTCACTCGACTGCTGAGGCGTCTGCTTCGCTCCGGATGGCGACTCCGCAAGTGCAGCGTGCCCGTTCTGTTCCGCGGCGGTCCAAAGCAGACGTACTTCGAACGGCAGGAACTCGCTTCCGAGACGGTGACGCTGTTCATCCCGCTGGCCGGGCGCGAGCACCTGTGGCGAGAAACCCGGCGGTTCCTCGACAACCAGACCTGGCCGCACGAACAAATCCGGCTCATCCTCTGCGACACCTCGCAGGACCCGCAGTTCGCGAGGCTGGTCCGGGACTGGACCGCACGCTGCGACTATCCCGACGTGCGACATCTGCGCTGTGCCGTGCAGGAACGGGGACTGGCCGATGCGCCGCGCGACAAAACGGTGCTGGCCGTGAACCAGGCGATGTGCCGCATCTACAACCGGCTGCGCGAGTCGATCA
>CAZRHM010000123.1:0-2942 GCA_964599845.1 uncultured Candidatus Saccharibacteria bacterium | reverse complement strand
TTATAAAAAGCTTAAATAAATATTTATTAAAAGATTTCGAATTTATACTATTGTGGGGAGCAGAATATCAGTACATTACTTTGAAATAAAATAGCTTAAAGTTTAACAATTTACAAACAAACTAGTGTTTAAAAAACCTTCTACATAAAGAATTTTATACATTTGTAAATAATTTTCTATATTACCAATAACTGCCCAAATACATTGTTTTCTTGGTATACTTTTCAAGGAATAAGTATGGCAAAGAAAAAAACAATAAAAGTAAAAAAAGCAAAAGGCACATCAGTTAATAACATTAGCGTTATTTCTGACAGCACTTCAGATAAAAAGAAAATGAATTTTCAAAAGTTCGAGGCAATTTCAGATAGCTTTGAAGAACAAGAAGATGTCATCTCAAATAACAGATTAAAAAGTTTATTTTCAAATCAAAAATCAACTACAACTTCAGATGAAGTAAAACAAAAATCATCAGAAAGAAATAATATAAAATTAACTCAAAAAAGCATAATTAACAGAAGAAAAAGAAAAAAAATTCTTAAATACATAGGTTTTACTGTACTTTTTATTTTTTCTTTTTTAGCAGTTTTAACCTACTTTTTTATAGTTGAACCTGCACTAAAAATAAAAACATCTGTAAATAATGTTGAAGGTATTGTTAAGGAGTTGGCTTTCGATTTTCAATCAAAAGATTTAACAAACATAGACAGCAAATTCGAAAGAATAGATAACGAACTAAATTTAATAGAAAAGGAAATTGATCAATATAAGTTTTTAAGCAACTTATCGGTTACCAAAGGATATTACAATAATCTACAAGTTTTCAAAAATGTGGCTACAAAATCAAGAGCACTTACAGTTCAAACTTTACCAGAACTAAAAGAAGTTCTAGAAATTACAGGATTCAAAGTAAGTTCTGAAAGCACAAGTAAATCTAACGACGACGAAGAAAGTGCATTTACTTTATTACTAAATGAACTGCCTTTATATTTAGCTTTATATCAAAAAAGTGAACCAAAAATATTAGAAATATTTAACGAAGTTAATAAAATAGATCCTACATACTTACCATCTTTTCTAAATTTAGATTTAGCCGATAACCTAAAAGAATTTAAAAAATTTTCACAAGAATTTCCAAAAGTATCATCGGAAATAGTGAATTTTGTAAGATTTTTACCTGAATTAATAGGATCTAAAGAGCCTACAACATACTTACTTATTCTGCAGAACGAAACAGAAATGCGTGCTTCAGGAGGGTTAATTACTGCATATGGAACAATGACAATTAAAAACGGTGAGTTTGATGAAGAAATCACACTTGCTGATTCTTGGAATCTTGAATTGTTTGTATCTGGCTTAGGAATCGATGTTGGCTTTCGAAACATTTTTGGACAAAACGTATTAATGAATAATGGATGTGGAAGTACATACTTACGAGCACAAGATTCTGGGATTTATCCGGATTTAAAATGGTCCATGGAAACATTCTCCAAATATTACTATTGGGCAAACTATTATAATCCAACAAAATTCCCCGCATACGACCACGTATTAATTTTAAATAATAAATTTGCAGAAACAATACTTTCATTAATCCAACCGCTTGAGGTAGAAGGATACGGTGAGGTAACAGCAGAAAATCTATTTGAATTTATTAAAGAAGAAACTGATAAGCCTGAGCTATCTTATAGCAGTGAAAGAAAAAAGATCATTAAAGATATTGCGAATGCAGCAAAAGAAAAATTTTTAGATTTACCAGCCGAGCAACTACCAGCATTAGGAAAATCTTTAATAAACTCTTTTTATGCAAAAGATTGGGCACTACATAGCTCAAAACCAGAAATTCAAACCTTTTTCGATCAATATGAGTTAAGTGGAACTATTGCACAACAATTCGATGGGGACTATTTTCATTTAAACGAAGCACAAAATTGTTCGCTTAAATTAAATAAATGGGTTAGAAACACCGTAAATCAAGAAATTACAATTTTAGACGATGGCTCAATTTCAAAAAGTGTAAATATAAAGTGGGAACAACCACAAATATATACACCAGGGCTTAAGTTACAATATTCTCCAGAAGGTAGATTTTCGTATAGAGCATGGGTAAGACTTTTTACACCAGTAGATTCAACTAGTTTTGAGACTGATGGATATAGAAGCTCTGCATTTATAGGGTATATTCCACAACTTTACTATGATGAGATTGTAAATAAAACTGTAAGCGATAACATTATACAATTCGATCATCGAAGATTTACAGAAACTGACCCAATACCAACAAGAGAACTAAACATTACTTATACATTGCCGGAAAGCTTAAATTACCACATAAAAAAAGATTATAGAATGTTAATCCAAAAGCATCCAGGAAAATCATGGGGAGAAAAATATAATCTTACTTTTAACTATAAAGGGCAAACTTATACCGAAACACTAACATTAGATCAAGACAAAATAGTAAGATTTAAGGATGGTATAATTTCAGTTACAAATTATCATACTAAGCTTATATGGTTAGAAGAATTGTTAGATAATTTAAAACTAAAAAACAATGAATAGTTATAAGTCTCGCAATACAATACTAATCGATACAACCTCAGTTTTTGATCAATACTCTCACCGTGGAATTGGACGTTATACAAAATCTTTGCTAAAAATACTAATAAAAGAAATTGTAGAAGAACCAGGTTGGGATTTAAAAATGTTTGGTTTTAACGAATTAAGGCAGAATCTTATAGAAATTGGATATACACAGTTTGCAATAGACGAAATTGCTCCACAAATAGAATTTTTTTCACTTGGAACGCCTTTTAATTCAGGATTAAAAAATATTAAGAATTGGAACGAAATAGACAAAATAATTTACGAAGTTGAACCCCAATTATATTTTGCACCACATTTTGAACGTGGATTACCATCTACTCCGAAATTAAAGCATAGTT
>CAZRHM010000122.1:0-2962 GCA_964599845.1 uncultured Candidatus Saccharibacteria bacterium | reverse complement strand
TCTCGTAATTCATATAAATAGTTTGGCACCCCTTCTGAATGGATTTCATTTGTTTGCTCTGTAAGTGTATTATAATCAAACCTACCTAATGAACCTGAATTATTGGAAGGAGGAATAGGTTGATCCAGAAGTTCTACTGTTGCATTATTATTTAACGATGTAATATTACCAATTGTTGCCCCACTTTGATCTATTAAATCACCTTTGTATGTTCCTCCTGAAAAATTATAATTTCGAATCCGTAATTTATTCCCATTTTCATCTGTAAATTCTGCTATACCGTTTTCTCCTTGTTTTACAACATATTCATTACCTTGATAATTTATTAAATCTATTCGTCCATCCTGATTTAAATCAAAAGTGCCCTCCGGCTTAATTTCTAGTTCTGGATTACCTATTTGCATTGGCCCCTTAACCATAAAGCCATCATCAAGCTTATTCAATACATAGGTGGTACCCTCATCAGTAGTTGCTAAATATTGTGTACTTACTTGTTGTGTATCATTTACATCAGTTGCAGTTGTGTATACTACGTATTTTTTACCACCTATCTGTATCGTATCTGCATACCCGTTACTGTCAACATCGCTAACTATAGCGTTATCTGGAACAAAACTTGCAGCTGTTTGCACTGTTATACCGCTACTATCTTGTACGGTAGGATCATTGTTTATTGAGTACTGCTGCGCCTGCTCAGATAAATTGTTTAAGCCCTCTCCTAACCCAAGAGGGTCAAAATCCGCACCAATTCCTGCAGCCTGTACATTATTCGGACTTAAAGGTGCTCCAGATTGTAAGCCAGGCAGTTGTACAGATTCTCTAAAATTTTGCATTGTTTCGCCAGCATCTTCCAACATTGTTTGTGCAGATTCTGCACCTGCAACAAATGTTTGACCGATTCTTTCAAGCCCTCCTTGTAAACCTTCACCACTTGCTGCCGCGTCTATCATGGGACCTCCAAACCACCTTCCCGCTCCTAGCCCTGATTCACCAAATAACCTTATATGTTTTGCTAGTATTTCTTGACGTTTTGCCCTTTCTTCAGGACTAATGCCTGGTTCATCTACTCTACTCAATTTACCAGTAAGCACCAATACGTCTTCAGTTAATCCTGCACCAATTGCACCTACTGCACCAAAAGCTAACATGTTCGCTGGGCTTGGAATTGGTAAAAAGTTATTTAGCAAAGCGCCAACAACAACACCTGCACTCATAGTTGCAGCAGAATGAACACCACGTACTTCAGGGTCTCTGAGTACTGTATTCAACCCTCTAATCGTCTTTACACCTGCATTCCCTGCTAATAAGGCAACGCACAATGGTTGCCAAGGCCCTGGAATATACATACCCAACTGTGCAGTTGTAAACGCCGATGCCCCAACGATTCTGGGCGCATCTGTTAATCTCAGTGTTTTCCCAAACTTTCGAAAATTGTTAAAAAACTTATCAAGAGCTGCGTCTGGAACAGGCTCGTCAGGATGTTCTCGGTCGTACTGGTCTACTCTCTCCTTAATAAATGCTGTTAATGGATTTGCCAAGAACATGTCTTTTACATGTCCTGTAATTCCCTTTTCTCTAGTTGATTTAAACCACTCTTTTAGTGCACGCTTTGTTCCACTTATGTTACTCATGGCATCCAAGCTTTCAGCAGCTTGTTTATCTGAAATAACTGGCTCACCACCAACGGTCTCCACTACGTCTAAAGTTTGTGGCATTGTAGTTGTTTCTGCTTCAACTCCAGACTTATCTAAATTATCATTTACTCCGACAACGCGAACATCACTATCAAATGGAATTAAAGCGGTTGTTGCATAATTTGCTTTTGATCTACCTTCGCTCATCTTTTTTATTCTTTTGATTATCTAAATATTTTTGTAAGTCATTTAACTTCATTTCATCGTAAGTTTTTAAATACTCCAAAAAGTTTTTTTCAACTTCGTCAGGAGTTTTCGAAACTGATATTGATTTATTATAAAGTTGAACAACTGTTTTTAAGTTTTTTTCTAGTCTATTAACAAATATATTTACCAAATGTGTGTAAAACTCATCGAGGTTTAAGTTTGAATGCTCATGAATTAACTTATACAACATTTCTAATTTATGTTCATCAGTTATTTTTGCATCAGATAAAAACTTATCAAATTCTTCTAAGGCGTCTCCTTCTACCAACCCCAGAGCAAAGCTAAATAAAAGCTGGCCATAAATTTGATGCAAAAATATTTCAGTAAATTTAACAAAATCACCTTTAATTTTGTATTTATCGTACAATTTTTGTAGAGTTGGATGAGATTTAAACTCAACTTTTGTATTTTGGTTTTGATTACTATTTTGTGAATCTCCCTTTGCATTCATAATCTTAGCTAGTGTAGTTTAGGCACATAGTATCTAATGTAAACAGTCTATAGCTAATTTAGACAGAAATCAATAAGTAATAAGTTATAATATTTTATGCGATTATTAAAACATAATAATAAAATCGAAATTTTAGAAGAACCTTGTTTAATAAGTTTTGAACAAGCAAAATCTACAAAGCCTATTGTAATAAAAACTTTGGATAAGCTTAAGGTTTATGTTTCAGATACACATAATCGAACTCATGGTCAAACTTTAGAAAACTGGCTACGTGAGCTTGCCCGCAAACATATTAGTAAACAAGCTCAAAATTTTGCAAAAGAATTTGGCTTTAGTTTCAACAAAATTGCAATTAAGTCACAGCGGACTCGTTGGGGAAGTTGTTCTAGTAAAAAGAATTTAAATTTTAACTGGATGTTAATTTTTACTCCAAAAAAGTGTATTGATTATGTTGTTATTCATGAGCTTGCACATACAAAAGAGATGAACCATGGTAGAGATTTTTGGGACTTAGTTAGGGAGTGTATGCCGGATTACACGGAGCATAAAAGACGGCTACATGAGAAGGAGAGGGAGATATTTAGGTTTTAGAAAAGAAAACTGTTAGTCT
>CAZRHM010000121.1:0-2981 GCA_964599845.1 uncultured Candidatus Saccharibacteria bacterium | reverse complement strand
TTGACTTAGTTTTTAATAAAGAAAAGATTTGCCAGGCTGTAGAGAAAATAGAAAAACACCGTAAACTTAAAACTAACTTCTCAATTACATTAGGAATATATAAAGGGATAGGAGTAGATAAAAATAAACTTAAAGGTTTAATGGCCAAATACATATCGAAAACTGGCCTTGAATATACACAAATCGACCATACAAATATAGATTTTAGAATAAATTTAGAAGAAGATTCCGGTTTTTTGGCAATAAAACTGTTTTCGAATAGCTTGTACAAAAGGAATTATAACCACAAAACAGATTTTGGAAGTATTCGCTCGACTATTGCAGCCGCAATAATATTTCAGATATTAAATAATAGAGAATCAAAAGTAGAGACATTAAAAATGGTAGATAATTTTTGCGGTTCGGGTACATTTTTATGAGAAGGCTATGCGCAAGGTTTACAAATCTATGGAAGTGATATAGATAGAGATAGAGTAGAGTTGGCAAAAATAAATACAAAGAATATTGGAGCAAAAGCATCAGTTATTAAGGTGCAAGATGGTGTTAAAACTGCTTGGCAAAGTAGCTTTTTCGATATAGCAGTGAGTAATTTCCCTTGGAATAAGCAAGTTAAATCTAAGCAAATTTTGAAACTTTACAATGAATCGCTTAAGGAATACGCTCGCATTTTGAAAAGCGGCTCATCTTTTGGTTTTATAGTTAATAATGCCACTGCTTTTAGAAGCTTGTTATCAAAATTCTTTCCGAACTACCAGATTCTAGAGTATAAAATAGGATATTTAGGACAAACACCAAGTATGTTTGTTGGTGTAAAATCTTTCTAATTTGTACAAAAACGCCAAGTTATTGTACAATATTCTGTATGAGTAAGAAATATAAATACAAAAATCCAATAAAAGAGAACATCGGCATAGTGCGTGATGGCTTTTCGCGTTACTTAGATGCCTCATCTGAATATCCGGTAATAATTACTGACAGGGGAACACCTAAATCTGTAATGATTGATTATGATTTTTATTTAGACTTTATTTTAGGGAAAGAACCTAAGCCTAAAAGTTCAAAAATCGAAGAGAAACCAAAAAGAAAAAAATACACAAAAGCCTCTGATTTTAGAGGTATAGGTAATCCTACAGGAAAAAAGATTGATATAAAAAAAGAAATTGAAGATGCATGGACAAAAGGTTACTAATAGATACAAATATTCCTTTAGAATCATTGTTGGATCAAAAGTTGGCACCAATAGCAGAAAAGATTATTGAATTAGATACTCCAAAATTCATAACAAATTTTAGTGTAAATAGTATTGCTTTAATAAGTTTGAAAAATAGAGTTGAGAATAAGATTTTTGAACAGTATTTAAAGTTTTTGCTTGAAAAGTGCGAATTAATTAACTTAAACATAGAAGATACTCTCGAGTCGTATAAACTAGTTGAAAGTAAAAAGTTAGATTTTGACGATTCGCATATATATTTTATGGCTAAAAAATACAACCTAAAAATTATAACCTTTGATAAACACTTACTTCGATATAGGTCATTGGCAATAAATGGCAAGCATTTGATTTAGCTTCTATTGATCGACCCTTTAGATATTCCCACACACCCATTCTTCTGCTATAATTCCTAAGCTTTAAACCCGAAATATGGTCAATGAAGCAGAGTCTAATCTTCTTTAATAAAAAGAAAAAATCAAAATTAGGTTCGAATTAAAATTCTTATGAAAAAAGAAAAACAAATAAACGAAGAGTTAGAAGCTCTTTTGTCGGAAGTAGAACTTCCAAAAAAATATAAGTCTGGAGATGTAATACAAGGTATTGTAATTTCTAGCAACGAAGATGAAATGGTTATCGACGTTGGAGCTAGAACTGAAGGTGTAGTCTATGGGCGAGACCTAAGGCTAGACGGCAAAAAAGTTATTAAAAAACCAGGAGAAAATGTAATGGTTTTTGTTGTTGAACCAGAAAATAAAGAAGGTCAAATTGAGCTTTCAATAAATCGTACTGGTGAAGAAATGAAATGGTACGAATTAGAAGAAGCTAAAAAGGCCGATAAGCCAATAAAAGTAAAAGTTATCGAAGCAAATACAGGTGGTGTAATTGTTGAAATAGGTGGAGGATTAAGAGGATTCGTTCCAAGTTCTCAACTAAAAAACAGTAGAATTTATACCGACATGTATTACGAAGATAAAGACGATGCAATAAAAAAACAGCAATCTAAACTAGCTCAATTAATTGATGAAGAACTTGAAGTAATGGTTATGGAAATTAATAAGGAGCAAAATAAAGTAATTCTTTCAGAAAAACATGTTTATGATGAGGTAGATTTAGAACAAAGAAAAAATACACTTTCTGGATTAAAAGTTACAGACAAGCTTAATGGAAAGGTTACAGGTATAGCGCCATTTGGATTATTTGTAAATGCCGAAGGTTTAGAAGGTTTAGTACACCTTTCAGAAATTTCATGGGATAAGGTAACTAACCCAGGTGACTTTTATAAAATTGGTGATGATGTAGAAGTGCAAGTAATTGGTTTAAACGATGATGGTAAAAGAGTGGCATACAGTATTAAAAGACTATTAAAAGATCCATGGAAAAACATTGTTGATAAATACAAAGTTGGCGAGTCTGTAGAAGGTACAATAAGTAGTATTGCTGACTATGGTGCATTTGTAAAAATTGAAGAAGGTTTGAATGGTCTTATTCATATTTCTGAGCTTTCTCACAAATTAGTTAAAGACCCAAGAAACATAGTAGAAGTTGGTCAAAAAGTTAAGGTAATGATCATTTCTATTTCTCACGATGACAGACATTTAGGCTTAAGCTTAAAAAGATTAGAAAAGGCGCCATCTAAAAAGAAAGCTGAATCTACTGAAGACGATTCAGAAAAAAAATCTTCTGAAGAAAAATCTAGAGAAATGGATGGCTTAGAAAAAATTATAGAGAATTCTGAAGAATAGCAAAGGAAATCAGAACAATCTTTAGC
>CAZRHM010000120.1:0-3012 GCA_964599845.1 uncultured Candidatus Saccharibacteria bacterium | reverse complement strand
GATAATGCTCCAAATAAAAATGTTCTTGCCGAGTTATCTGAATTGTCATTTTGTTTCATGAATATTGTAATAATAAATAAAATTAGTGATTATAAAATGCTACTTGCACATTATGAGCAATACAAAGTAACTATTATCTACTCTACTCAGATAGACTCGCATTATCTTCTTGTTAAAATATTGAATACGATATCATTGTGCCAAAGTTTTCTTCATATGCTTTCTTTAATACTCTGGTTTACAACTTTAGGCAGTAATAGATACTAATAGGCTTTTCCTAAAGTTAATATAATTTACTTTCTAAACCTAAATATAAATCGGTTTATTCCTTCTAGTGCAAGGTAAGATGCAATTCCACCAATTCTAACTCTGCCTAATCCTGTACGTATATTGTTTCGATTAAGTTCAAGCTTTTGTGAAATTTTTGATTCAATCTTTTCTTTTGCTAAGTTTAAGCCGTTTATAAAATTAATAATTTTTACACCAATTATTAAATTTATTATTAAAAAAAGACTTATAGCTACTATTAAAATTACATATAGAATAATTCTAAGCGTTTGTTCTAGCTCCATTTGCTAATTAATATAGTTAAAGATTACTGCTGTAGTAAAAAGTAAATGTATGGGTTTTGTAAAGAATTTGTAATTAATTAAGAGGTAATAAAAAAGAGAATTTTGAGCCAACTCCAAGCTCACTTTCAACTTCAACTTCTCCATTATGTTTATTTATAATTTGAGAAGCAATATAGAGCCCTAACCCCAACCCTTCTCTTTGTTCAGAATTATCTTCTGCCTGGTAAAATTTAGTGAAAACTTTTTCTATATCGTCTTCTGGTATACCTTTTCCAAAATCTTCTACAGTTACTTTTAATAATTCATTCTGTTTTGAAATATAAATATTTATTTTGGAATCTGGTTTTGAATATTTTATTGCATTCGTAATTAAGTTCAGTAGAACTTGTTCTAATCTTGGCTCGTCTGCATTAATTTTTAATCTTTTGTAAACAGTTTTTAATTTTATAACATGACCTTCTGTAAAAGGTTTCGCTTCATCCACAACTCTTTTTATTGTACTTACAATATCAAATTCTTTTTTATTAATTTTAAACATGTTCATTTGAATTTTATTTATATCGTGGAGTTCATTAATTTGTTCTGTAAGTTTGTTAATTTGATTGTTTATTTCCGATAAAAATCTTGTGTAAGAATTTTTTTCTTTACTTAATCTCTGCTGAAGAATTTGGATATACCCTTTAAGTACGGTTATTGGAGTTTTTAACTCGTGGCTAACAATGCTCATAAACTCTAGTTTTTTATTTTCTAACTTTTTTTGTTCAGTTAAATCGACTACTAATGTTAATGCAATGTTTCTTTTTTTGTCTAATAAAACACCACTAATCATTGCTGAAACTGTTTCTTTATTTTTTTTGATTAAAGTTTTAGGAGTTGCCTGTAAAAATCCGGCCTTATATATTTTTTGAAGATGTTTAGTTTCTGCTAAGTTTGTAATGTTAGGAATAATTTGATTCCAAGAAAGTTTTTTTGCTTTAATGTCTGTTTTTGTAAAACCTACCAAGTTTAGAAAAGCTGCGTTTGCGTTTTGAATTGTACCGTCTCCATCGCTAATAACCATTCCAATAATATTTGATTCTATTAGTTTAGTGAAGATCTTTTGCCCTTTTTCAATTTCTTCTGCGTACAAAACTTTAGTGGTGGCATCTGTTATTGTGATTATATAATTATCTATTTTTTGATTATTGTCTAAACTACTTGCAAATACATTTACCTCGGCGTTTATTATGTTATTTAAAAATTTAATTTTGTCTTGATAGTAAATTGGTCTGCCAATTTTTGCACTTTTAACTGCGTTTTTTAGCCTTAATTTAATATTTTTTTTGTTTTTCCATATAGGCAATTCGAGAATATTATTACCTACCAAATCTTTCCACTTATTTGGAAGTGTTTTTGCAAAAGCCTCGTTTGCTTCTAGCACTACTCCCTTGTTATCTGTGATTATTATAAAGTTAAAAATGCTATCTATTACATCTTTAAATTGTTCTTTTGTTGTAATTAAAGAATGGGCAATAGTCTTTATTTCGTCTTTGTTTTTGTTTAGAAGTTCCACGAATAACACAATGATTACTGATTCAAGTAAGAATAGTAGTGTAGGAACCAAGTATTCAAGCTCTTCTAGTTTGATGTATTTTATCGGCTGCATTAAGTAATAATTACCCATAAAAACAGCAATACTTGTAGTAAGTATTCCAGATTTAAATCCCCCTATATATGAATGAAAAATAACAAGTAAAGCAAATAAAGTGAAAGGACCATGGTATAAGTGAGGGTCAGTAGCGTACCTTACCGATAAAACGACTGAGGTTGTAATTAAAGGTAGAATGTAAGTAACCAATTTACTTGGTTTAAACTGAGGAAACGTTACTTTTTTATACATAGTAATATAAATATAGCACAGTTTTTCGATGGGCTTAAAAGGTAGGTTCGCTAAGTTATTTATATATTACTAGTTTCTGTTTGGAAATGTATATAACTTGGTAGGTAGATCTCACTCAAAATTATAGTACCCTGCTTCTATTTTGGGTAGATAAAATTGTTTTAGTAAGATCAACCTACCTAAGGATTACAGGTTTCGTTCTTGTTTTCGCTTTTAAGAACAAATACTAGTTTTGTTAGGTATTTGTTTTAACTGCTTTAACAATAGCTAATAGTATTGCAGCACCAACAAACGAAATTAAAATAGATCCAATAATATTTGAACTCTCTATACCTAATAATCCAAACACAAGCCCACCAATTAATCCGCCAATTAATCCCACTATAGTATCGCCTACAACTCCAAATCCTCTACCCCTAACAAAGTTCCCAGCAAGCCATCCTGCAATTAAACCTACTATTAATGAAACAAGTAAATTCATAGAAATAACATAAAAACTAATATATGGTTAGAATAAGTTAAAGGAGTAAAGTAAAGCTTATTAATTTTGTAAAGTTTGTG
>CAZRHM010000119.1:0-3047 GCA_964599845.1 uncultured Candidatus Saccharibacteria bacterium | reverse complement strand
ACTAAACTACATCCTCGCGACTAAAGTCGCGGGCTTTATGTTCGGGTTGAGTAAAGGATGTAATCAGCTTTCTTACCTTTTGCTCGCTTTACAGTCTCTCCCTTTACAATTATTCGACCATCAGTAAAGTGAACCTCTTCTCGCACCTGTTTCTGGATATTCCAGCCTGCGTCTTGGATTGCTGGTGTGATAAATTTAGTTCGAATATCGGTTTCGGATAGTTGTGATTTATTCATTTGTTAATTTAGTTAATAACTCATCTACTGACACCTCAAGTGCCATTGCTAGTTTCTGCATTGTCTTCACGGTTGGATTTTCAACAGTTCCGTTCAATATCTTTAACAAAGTTGCATAAGGGGTATCTGCTTTACGTGCCAATTCCTCCTGCGTCATATCCTTCTTTTTAATTAGTTTTTTGATCTTATCGCCAATCGTCTCCATTATTTTTTGCTTAATGCTAATTTAATAGATTACTAGTAATCCTTGGTATATAATATAACAAATCAGGCTTAATTACCATTCAATATTCCTAGGTGAGCCTAAGTTCTTAGGTATTTCTTTAGTTAAGTTATAATTAGCAATATATAGATCTTATAATTTACAAATGAAAGATAAAAAAATATCTTATATTTTCGGTGGTAAAAATAAAATTAAATTTGAAACTGTATTTAATAAATTAAAACAGTTATTTAATATTAATAAGTTACTACTAGAAGGTGGAGGTTATATTAATGGCGAGGTAATAAAAGAAGATTTAATAGATGAGATAAGTTTGATGGTTTTACCTTTTGTTGTTAATAATATTGAGGCACCTGAGTTGTTTTATTCAAATCCGCTAACTGCAAAAACTCACCAATTTAAACTTATAGATGTCACTAAACTAAAAAGAGATATAGTATTATTAAAGTATTTAAAAAAATAAGTTAGATTATACAAAATTAAAAATGCTTATTTCTATAGAATTTGTAAACAACATTATATGACAACTCAAATCTCACCCGGCACAGTGCATAAACTAACTGCCGATATAAAAAAATCTTTACTTTCGGATTCTAAGGCTTTAGAGAAGTGGGAAAGTTTAACTCCACTAGCTCGTAATGAGTGGATATGTTGGATTATTTTTGTAAAGAAGGCCGAAACTCGTGAACACCATGTTAAAAGAATGATAACTGAACTTAAAGAAGGTAAAAGAAGACCATGCTGTTGGCTTGGTTGTATTCACCGAACTGACAAGGCAATTAGCAAGTCAGTGCAAGGAGTTTTGAGTAAAAGAAAGTAAAGTTAAGTTACTTTATTTATATTCGTATAGTTTATTGAAGAATTCCTTTCAGATATTGGCTTCAATTCAGAGGAATTAGACTCAATCTTTGATCTCGAAATAGATAATCCAGAAATATTCGATCTAAATGAAGCTGTAATTAAACTCATCGCTAAAAACTTGATCCAGAAGGAGCAATAGACGAGATGATATGAGCATTTTTATTCCAGATTCCCAAATAGACTTCCATGAATTTGGTATGCTCACTAAATTTGAAATAGAAGACCTATTAACAAAATTTATTGAAGATTCTTATTATGCTGAATGTAAAAATGTACTTGTAATTACAGGCAAAGGAGAAGTTATACGACCACTTGTAAAATTTCTGCTACAAAAAAACAAATATGTAGAATCTTTTAAAACTGCGGGGTACTTTAATGGACAAGAGAGTGCATTTGAGGTGGTGTTGAAGTAGCTATAAGCAATTAGCTTTTAGCTGTTAGTGTTTAGTTATCGAAGACTGCAAACTCTACAATTTAGTCTCTATGCGATGTAGAGTCATTGCGAGGAGTATTGTGTTAGAAATACGACGAAGCAATCTCTACAGATTATCCCGAAGAAAATCTGGACCATTCACTTCTTTAGGAAGAAGTCCATTACACTCCTACCGGTTTAGAAAGAACTCACCACAATTACCAAATGTATTGGAGAAATAAACTAAGCTTCAGGAGGATTTTCTTGGTAATATAATTCTTTTATATATGTTGTAGTTAAATCAACTGCCTCAGAAATTTTTGTTAAACTATCTGGCTCATTACTTTGTGTTAGTTTTGTTGCATAATGATAAAAAAAAACTGGGTAGTTATCAATTAAAAAATCAACTGGTATACTTGGAATCATGAGTACAGTATTTAGCAAAGTAACAATTCCTGCTCTGTGAGGACATTGTTCGCCAGAACTTTTTTTACCGTAATTAAGCAAAGTAGGTGAATCTACCGACAAAACTCTGCTTCTACCTAAAGATTCTCTTTTTTTTGCATCATCTAAAAAATTTTTACCTAATTGACAAATTTTAGGGTTTTCAATACCTCTTTGACCACGAAGCTCTCCTGTTGTAACACATATACTACATAAATTCATAGCTACCACGTTAACAATAAATAACAACATACCAAGTTTGGTATACCTATTATATAATAAATACATGTTAACCGAAAAATTAAGACCAAAAAGTTTAGAAGAGTTTATTGGACAAGAACACTTAGTAGGCAAAAATATGCCTATTCGCAAAATGTTTGAGTCAAACGTCATTACATCAATGATATTTTGGGGTCCTCCAGGCTGCGGTAAAACTACATTAGCTAGGTTAATTCCTAAATATGTAGATGTTGAATTTGTTCCCTTTTCTGCAGTTACAGGTGGAATTGCCGATGTGCGTAAAATTATTAAAGTTGCTGCAGAATTAAAAGAGCAAACCGAAAGTCAAACTGTTTTATTTGTAGATGAAATCCACAGATTCAATAAAGCCCAGCAAGATGCATTTTTACCCCATGTTGAAGACGGCACAATTATTTTAATAGGTGCCACAACTGAAAACCCCGGCTTTGAAATAAATGCACCATTAGTTTCGCGAAGCCAAATCTATATGTTTAAAAAATTGAGCGATGAAAATATAAAAGAAGTAATACATAGAGCTATAAGTAAAAATAAATGGGATATCGATGCAGTAGACTTTTTAGTTGCATATTCTAACGGTGATGCTCGTAAGGCTTTAAATGCAATTAACATA
>CAZRHM010000118.1:0-3056 GCA_964599845.1 uncultured Candidatus Saccharibacteria bacterium | reverse complement strand
GGACCCAAATGCCATTGACAATGCAATTAAAGCACTTAACTTAAATAAGAAAACAGAAAATGAGGAACATAGAAAAGATCCTAGTGCATTTGCTTATGATCTTTTAGGTACAGGATATTTTGTATATGCATTAACAAAACTTACCGCACTAGGTATACCCGAAGTTAACCAAGAACTTACAAATTTTATCACCGGCAAATTAGAGCAAGATGAATTTAAGCATAAGCTTGCACCACACTTTTCTAGAGTAGATTATGGTGTTTCTTTGTCAATTTTATATGCTGCTTATGAGTCTGCAAAAAAACATCATGACCACGAAAGAGTTCATACAATTGAGCATTCTATAGAAGAAACTGTTGTTGCAAGCTTAAAAGTAGGTATTGACATAGCACTATCTATTGTTTCGGCCGATGTATTAAAGCCAGCTGTAGAAAAAGTTTTTAATGTAATTTTAGAGAATTCCAAGGGTAATGATTTGTTAAAAAAAGTATATACATATGGCGCTATCCAAGCTTTTGCAACTTTTGGAAGTGCATTAGTATCTACAAACTTAGGAGTTTCACTAGTTAAAGATTTTATATGGGAATATGCAAAGATTCCAGAGAAGGGAGAAAACGGACAGGATCTTTACGATATGAACTTGGTCTATTTACTAACAGCTATTGTAGCCGACTTAACAGGGGATGTAGCATTGTTTAATGGTATTATTGCTGCTGGTGATATAGCACCAAGAGAAATAGCATTATACAATATAGGTGCATACAATTTGCAGGTTTTAAGTACCAATTCAGCCTATGCTAGAATTGCAAATACCTTAGTAGGATTTCCTATAGCAGCTTTCGCTGTTGAATCACTTAGAAAGGGTGGTATTTTAGTTATAAAGGATAGAGATGGTAATAAGGTTGCAATCAATAATACAGAACAAAGTATTGAAGACTCTTTGGAAGTGTTAAACAATACTGTACACGGTTACAATGAATTAAATGTAAATTCAGATATAGTTTTAGATGAGGTACAATTAACTACAACAAAAGCTGGTAAATTAGCTGATAGTAGGCTTAGCTTTATTAAGCATTCAGCGGACGTTATTACAGATTATATAACATCAGCTAAAGATAGAGTGACTTCATATCCTCCAATTGTACAACAAGAGCTTAAAGAGCTTTCGAAAAGATTTGATACCGCAAGTACAGTTAATGGTATTCCATTAGCGCAAATTACACAAACGGTTGATATGCTTAAAAAAGGAGAAATTAAACTTTCAGAACTTGAACAAGATTTACTAAATGCTATAGATAAATATCAATCCGAAGGTTTTGAGGCAGTTACTTCAAAACCACACAATACACCAGAAGATACAAATGAGATTAATATCGGTTTAAGTTTACTTAGAAAGAAGTTTCCAAATAATAAGGTAATCTATGCTTTATCGGGGTTAGAGACATTCACACACGGAATAATTGGGCATAGATTGCTTGAACATGTTTTACACCCAACTTTAGCGGAAGCAATGAACGTGCTTCCATACCAATTACTTCATGGAGCTTTCTTTTCAGGTGTAATTAATAAAGTTATAGGCAATGGTGAAAGATTGTTACCCATTGGTAAAGATGCAAATGTTTTTGACATATTTTCACAAAATCTAGGGCTACATTTTCCAATGCTATTTTTGAGTGGTTTTGCAGATAATGGTTTTGCAATGTCTATTATATTAAACAATCTAATCGGTAATGCAATAAATCTAATAGAATCAGGTTCTCCCTTAGATGAGGTAACTGATTATTTAACAATAGAAATACAAAAGGGTTATGTTGCTGCTCAAGCTGGTGGCATGGGGAGTATGATTGGGTGTAGTGCACACTTTAATAATCTTTTGCTAGAACAAATTGGAATCCTCGAAAGTGCAAAAATAGGAATCCCTGTTTCAGCAATGTTCTTTATTGCAATGAATATAATCAATTCATTTGCACATAAACATGGGTTGCTTTACAATCTTGACATATCCCAAATACCAAGATTATCCGAATATGTTCAATTGTCAAATGTGACAAAGGCTAATATAAAGCCTTCAAGAAGAGAATTCTTAAATTTAATAATGGGCAGGGATGAAGCATAATATTTTTAGGTTTTAAATCTTTATGTGAAATGTATTTGTCAATACCTCAATTGGCGCATGTGTGCTAGTGTGTTTATAATAAGATCTTAAGAGTGTCTGACCACTCAAAAAAAGCATTTTCAGTTGGGGTGTATATTGAACTTAAATACGTATTTAAATTTTTAGGATATAGACAAGTTTATTAGCGACTATATATTTCTAACGCCCATAGCAATTCTTACCGCTTCGTAGTCCGACCATTCATATTCTACATTATCGAATATTATTTGTCTTTGATTACCTTTTCCAAAAATTATAATAAAGTCTTCTGGTTTTGCTAAAAATGTTGCCATTCTTATTGCATCCAACCTTCCCGTATAGTCGTGTGCATCAAACGAAATAATAGGGACATCACCATTAAATAGTACTTTTTCAATTCTATTAACCAGCTTTGTTTTATCTGCCATTTCTACTTCTTCACTAGAATAAAATCTTTCCAATACAACCCCACCTTTTTCCGAAGCATAATTTATTATTTCAGAATTTATTTCGTTTGTTTGTTCTGTATCTGGATCATTAGATGCCAGCAATACAATATCCGATAATTCTGCTAATTCGTTTCCTGATTTTCTATAATGCTTATTATAATTCCCTGTACCTCCAAAAACAGTAATAATCCTATTTTTAGTTGTAATTTGTGATTTTATAAACAACAGAATCTGCTTAACATGCAATGGATTTATACTTTGATCTAAAATAATTGTAAATGGATTTTTGGTAAATAAATGTAGTCTGCCAGGCAAAGGCTCAAAGCTTTGTACTGCAGAGCTTATCTGTTCCAAAGTCAAATAACGTAAACAGATTTGAGTGGCTAAATAAACGTTCACAAAATTAAAAACTCCTGGTAATTTTGTTTTAATCGTTTGTCCGTTAAACAGAAACGAAGTTCCATTAAAACTTG
>CAZRHM010000117.1:0-3102 GCA_964599845.1 uncultured Candidatus Saccharibacteria bacterium | reverse complement strand
TTTTGTAGCATTATACTTTCAGTACATAGCTTTCACTTATGCTAATCACCCGTATAAAGTTGAAGGAGATATTAATATATCGTCGGTTATAGTACTGTTTTTTGCTTTTATCTTTCTAATAGGTAGTGTTTTACCTTTGGACAGATTTAAACAAATGAAGTTTTATAGCTTTAATAAAGTTAAAACTTTTATAACAAAGATAAGTCTAGTGATGCTTACCGTTATCTTTATATATATCCTTACAAAACATATTCCTTATATTCTAGGACAATCTGTAATATCGAAATTAAACTATGATGATGTTAACCTGCTAAGAATAACTTACCATACTTCATTAATGTTACCGTTATTAGCAGTGTTTGGCTTTTATCACTTCATAAAAAAATCTGACTTTAGTGTAGCTATTGTATTGATAGTGTTTGTTGGATTAATTGAATTTACATTACTAAAATCACAGCATTCTATCCCATTATATTGGTGGATAAGAAGATATTTACTGCTAGCTATTCCATTTATAGCATTGTTTAGCGGATATACAATATCAAGAGTATTAGCCTATAAAAAAATATATTTTATTCTTATACCATTACTATCTATTTTTGCATTCTACTATGTAACAACTTACTCGATCCCTGCATACATATATAAACAAAATGGTGGAATTAATCAAAAAATTCAAAACTATGGAAATTCATTAAAACCTGAGTCTGTTATTGTAGCTACGCAGAATACAACTTCAGAGTATCTACTAAATGGCATTGAATCTAAGTTTAATGTAGAGGTTGCTTTCTCAAATGAAAGAACACCACTCACCTCAGAAAAGCTGAGTACTTTAGTTAATCTTTACGAAAATGTATTTGTGTTTAACGCAAATATTGAAATTGATGATATTATTTATAAGGCAGATTTGAAAAAAGATAGTTGTTCAAGCGATTCGTTAGTTTATTATTATCTAATAGATAAGACCGATCAGTTTTTTTGCTTGGACTGTGTGTGGAGAGACCTACTGGAATACTATAAAAGAGATCTTAAGATTAATATGTGTAGGCTCACATTACAATAGAATAATTATTAATAATTAAAAATGAAAATATCAATTATAGGCCTTGGATATGTAGGCTTTCCCTTATTAATAGCTTTAGCAAATAAAACTAAACATGAAGTACTCGGGTTTGACATTTCACAAAAAACTATCGAGAAAATTAATAATAATGTTTGTCCTATTATAGATTATCAGGCAGAAGAAGAGTTTAAAAATAGCAAAAAGTTAACTGTAACAACAGATGAAGAAAAATTAAAAGGTTCTGAAATTTTTATAATTTGTGTACCTACCCCTGTCAATAGTGATTTTGACCCTGACTATACTCCTTTAATTGGAGCTTCTAAGACAGTAGCTAAATATCTTAAAAATGGAAACGTTGTAGTTGTTGAATCTACAATTAACCCTGGTACTTGCGAAGAAGTTGTTGCTCCAGCAATTGAAGAAATTGCTAATTTAAAACTTGGTGAAGATTACGATATTGTACATGCACCTGAACGAATAAACCCAGGAGACAAAACATGGAATGTTACAAACTTACCTCGAAACATTGGAGGTTCGCGAGTTGAAGCTGCTCAAAAAGTAACTGATTTATACAAAGAATTTATAACTGCCGAAATCCGAGTAGTTTCAAACTTAAAAGTTGCAGAAGCCTCAAAAATTGTAGAAAACTCATTTAGGGATTTAAATATTGCATTTGTAAACGAACTTGCAAAATCTTTCGATGCAATGGGAGTGGACTTAATCGAAACAATTCAAGCTGCATCATCAAAATTTAGCTTTATGGCTCACTACCCTGGGCCAGGAGTTGGAGGGCATTGTATAGCAGTAGATCCTTACTATTTAATTAAGCGAGCTGCAAAAGCTGGATTTAACCATAGACTTTTAAAAGAAGCTCGAAACATTAATAACAGCATGCCTGAATACACTGTAAGTAAATTAACCTTGTTACTAAATGAGCTACAAATGCCAATAAAAGGTACGAAAATAGCGTTACTAGGATTAAGTTACAAACCTGAAGTTGGCGATTTGCGCGAAAGTCCATCATTATTAATTGAGACTAAGCTAAAAAACTTGGGTGCAAAGCTTAATGTGTATGAACCATTTATGCTTGAGCGTTCAAATGTTAAAAACCTTGACGAAGCATTGAAAGATTGCTCCGCAATTGTTTTGACAACTGCACATAAAGAATTTACGCAAACATTAACTCCTGAATTTTTAGAAAAAAATGGTATTAAAGCGGTTCTTGACACCAGAAGTTGTTTGGACTCAGATGGAATAAAAGAAAAAGGAATACTGTATACTGCTATTGGTAGAAGTTAATAGTAATTAATAATGAAAAATCGTTTAGCAATATATACAGCGATATATGGTGATACTGATATAATAATTGAGCCAAAAGTAATTCCTGAAAATTGCGATTTTTTTTGCTTTACAGATAGAAAAGATCTTTCATCAAAAGTTTATAAAATAATTTATAAAAAGCCGATTTTCCCTAACGATACTAACCGTTCGGCTAAATATTTTAAAATGTTCCCTAATGAATTATTTAGAGATTATGAGTATTCGTTATGGATTGATGCTCGAACCTACGTAAAAGATAAAAATATTTATAAAACTGCAAAGAATCTTTTAAATAAAAATAGCTTAGCCATATTCAAACATCCCGAAAGATCTTCGGTATTTGAAGAAGCTAGAATATGTATAGAATGGGGTAAAGATACCGCTGAAAATATTAATCCTCAGATGGCAAAATATAGTAGTGAAGGATATAAGGATGAGAAAGGGTTAGTTAATGGAGGATTTATAATCAGGAGACACCATCAAAAAGATGTAATAAATTTTGCAAAAAAATGGTGGCAACAAATACTTAAATATAGTAAAAGGGATCAATTAAGTTTTCCCTATGTTGCTTGGAAAACGGGTTTTGATTATAAAGTTATAAATAAAGATATAAACAACAATGATTTAATACATGTACTCCGCTATAAAGAAAGAGATACATTCTCTAGGTTATGCACAAAAAGAAGAGATACTAAGTTATCTGGAAGAAGTAATTACTT
>CAZRHM010000116.1:1175-3106 GCA_964599845.1 uncultured Candidatus Saccharibacteria bacterium | reverse complement strand
GGTCTTTCAGCCACAGGGCCAAAACCCAATACTTCCAAAAAAGGAAAAGGAAAACGGACACAGGGATTTATCGGTTGATGAACTGCAAAAATTAAGTAAGCTCTTTAACCTGACTACTGACCAAATTCTAAACTATGAAAATATAGTTCCTGAAGAAGTTACTTTGGAAGATAAACCCGATTTTGAAAAATTACACCTTATTAATCAGCTCGATGAGGAAGACAGAAATACCGTTTTTAAAATCATCGATACTATGCTTACCAAAAAGAAGTTTAAAGACTTTTTTCACAAAAACGTAGCGGTGTTGTAAAAAACCACTCCTTCTTTTAAGAGCGGGGTTTGTTTTTATTGTTCATTAATGTGTTAAGTATTTTAAACCTGTCTAACTCCACATCTGAAACACTACCAGTTCATTAGTTCCTTAATGCTTATCACATAATATTTTTTACTATCATTTGTTGTTGAATCCCAAAAGTCATTATCACATATATAAATATAATCATCATAAAATACTGGAGTATAAAAGTTTGAAATATTTAAATAATACAAATCATTTATAAAAATAGCTCGATAATCGGCTCCATAAGTATAAAATAAAAAATAATCCGAATAAATATAATTGCTTTTCTCAAAACTCAGATTGTACTTGTCTGATAAATTGATATAAGGAATAGAATAATCATATTTTTTTTCTGAATCAGGTCTATTAACATCTTCCTTGTAATCTATCAAAGTATTTTTTACTTTTTCTGGTAACTCTCCAAAGAATAACTCATTTTGATTATTCACAACACTCTTTAAATCAACAACTTTGTAATTATTAAGTGCAGGTCTAATAAAATCTATAAAATGACCAACAACAGGAACTCGATTCCCTGAGATAAAATTGTAAAAAAAAGATCCCAAAAACAAAGCAAAAACAATCAATAAAACTCTTACTTTTTTCATTCTTTATTTTTGAAAATTATTCAATATTTATTTTCAACGACCTTAATTTATCTCCAAATTCCTTGACATTATTTCTTAATTTAGTTAACTCTGGTAACCATTCATTTACATTGTTATCACTTTGTCCACAATGTCCACTAAACCAACATCCACTTAGTATAGACGCTTGATCTTTATACCTAATGTTAAAAGCATTTTCAAACGATCTCCCGGCAAAACCATTAGAATATTTATCAAAATCTGCAAATCCCAAAATCTGCACTATATCTTCAAAACTATATACATTGTAATGTGCAACAGCACTATTTTCTGATAAACTATATTCTCTTGAAGGGGTATTTATAGTTAAAAGATTGATATTCACATTTTCTCCTTTGGACTTGAAATGATATTCCAATAAGTTTGCTGTCATAATGGCAACATTCCCGCCGTGACTATGTCCTACCAAAGTAATAGGTTCTCCGGGTTTTCTATTCTCTAACACGTAATTATATAGTCCCATCGCAAATATTACTCTATCTATTTTTGCATTTGGAAGTATATTTCCAGTAGTGTATTGATAAGAAACTGTGTTGCCAAATTCTTGACGAATAGCATTTCTACTTGAAGAACTCATCCCCATATTATTGACAAAAGTTCCGTGCATAAAAAAAGTCTGCTTTCCATTTGGATCTATGTATATGACGGGGTTCTGATAGGTGTAATTATATGAGTTTAAATTCTTATCATTAAACACACCTCCATTATGTTGTCCATCTATGTAATGTTCTACCTCGATAACAGGATTATATCCCGCCAGCGGGTCAACGGACAGCCATATCGAAGTACGTGGGTCATAATACCTCGCCCCGTAATAATAATTCCCTGTTTCGGAGTCAAGCTCTTTGGCGTTAAACTTAAACGGCGAATTGTGCGAGTTCAAATGCTCCTCCACGAGCAACTCACCGAATGGCAGGTATTCAATATGTTGTGAGACCGTACCG
>CAZRHM010000116.1:0-1165 GCA_964599845.1 uncultured Candidatus Saccharibacteria bacterium | reverse complement strand
CACACCTGCCTTGTCTGTAATATAACTCGAGCTGCCTAAATGGTCAGGATGGAAATCAGCCCCCTCTGACTCCCCCGAAGGGGGAGAACCCTAACTCAATCTCATTATTTTAAAGAACTTTTATTTGTTTTTGACAGAGTAAACATTATCTGGCTTGCGGGCTTAGATAATTTGTCCGAAAAATAGTTACAAGTCCATTACCAAGGTTCTATTGAATATAACAAACAATATTTATCAATATTCCAATAAAACAAATGGATATAATCCGTTGAGAAATGATTGAGAAAAACTTCAATTTTCGTTACCTCTTCTGTCTTTTTAAATGGTAACAATTCATCTTCAATGTTGTAAGTTACTTTTCTAATAAAAATTTTTGAATTATCTATTTCAAATGCTCCTTCAAAAGCTAACATTCCCCATTCAATTTCTATATCAATTATAACATTTTCAGATGTATATATATTTAAAAATATACTATCTCTAGCTTTAGAGAAAGTTAGCATATGTTCTAAACTTAATGTATCTTTAGTAACACTTTTATTTTTATATTTATAATAATCCTTTTTAGCAACTTCGATAGCTTTTAGCAATTCATCAGAAGGAAAAATTAAGTTAGTCTCTATAACAGTATAACCTGCTTGCGTATTTTGACAATATAATACTGTGTTTGCAAAAACAACTAAAATAAATACTAAAAATTTAGTAAGAGTGATATTTATACTGATGATAAATATTGAATTTTGGAGTTTTGATTTTTTCATTAGGAAATGAGGTTTGTAAATTTTTAATAATTCTCATAGTTTCATTTTTAAAAAACATATCAGCGTCTGATGGCAAGTTGCTATCTCCCCAAGGGTGATTATGGTTGTGTTGTACAAGCATTCCACGTCTTGCTAATTGTATCGCTCTATTGCCACTAAAATATTCTTTATCTTTTTCGTGTGATGTAAATAACTCCATTCGAGTTTTACTAATATTTCTAGGATCAGAAGAACGTATCAATCCATATTCAACATTTGTATTATTAGCAAGAAATTCAAAAACTTTTTCTGCTTGTACAATTTGGTTTTTAAAATCAATTCCTTACCCTTCTACCTCTTTATCTTTGCCATTTTCTGTAATTGTGGTTTTTAAATCTGTTAAAGTTTCCATTATTCCTAACTTA
>CAZRHM010000115.1:0-3106 GCA_964599845.1 uncultured Candidatus Saccharibacteria bacterium | reverse complement strand
ATATTATATCTGGATTGTTTTTTAACTTATATACTATAGCTTCTGAACCTTTATTCGAAACAAGTTCAAAATTTAAAGTAAGTTCCACTAGTTCTTTCCAAGACAGTAAATTTACTACATCTAAGTTAGAAGTTGCACTACTGAAATTCCTATGGGCAATACCTATAAATTCATTGAGTTCGCTATCAGTATTGATTTGGTTTCGTCTTAATACATGTCTTAAGTTGTTGCTAAATTGATCTGGGGTTATACCAATATCAAGGTCAAATAGTGAAATTGGTTGAGAAAATTCATATTGTGTAAGACCAGCTATCACTTCCTTGCTCTGAATAATAATTTTGGCTTGTGTTCTGATATATCAATAAAATCATCACAAGCCTCTATTAATTGTTTATTCGCTGTTTTTGCAAATGCTACAACCTCTACCAAACAACCAGCCGATTGCAAATATGTTACAAGTGGATTATAGTCTCCATCACCAGAACATAGCACAATTGAATCAACCTTAGGAGCAAACCTAACTGCATCCATTGCAATTCCAACATCCCAATCACCTTTTTTAGCTCCACCAAAAAAAGTTTGTAGAGGTTTTTCTTTTGTTTCGAAACCTGCATTATTTACAGCATCAAAGAATTCATTAGGCTCGCCTTCGTTTGCATTAATTACATAAGCTATACCTCTTGTTAATATTCTTCCCTGTACACATAAATCTAGCAGGTTTTTAAAGTTTACTTTTGCTGAGTATAAGTTCTTTGCAGAATAGTATAAATTTTGTACATCGACTAATACTGCAACTCTTTGGTTTGGGTTTCTGACTATCATAATGTAGTAATAATTTTTTAATCTATAAGTATACTAATATTAAAGTTTATCATATTCGAATTTAGTTTGTAATGTGAGCTGTAAATAGAGTTATAATTGGTGTATGAGTCAAAATGTTTTTGAAAAAATTAGAGAATTTGTAAAAATGATTCCAAAAGGTATGGTAAGCACTTATGGCGATGTTGCAAGAGCTTCTGGAGTTAATGACGCAAGAATTGTTGTATGGGCAATTTATGGAAATAGGGATTTAAAAGTTCCTTGCCACAGAATAGTTAATAAAAATGGTGGTTTAGCTAAAAAATTTTCACTTGGTGGAATAGATGAACACACTTCAAGATTAAACGCCGATGGTGTAAAAGTTGTAAAAGGTTCGGTAAATTTAAAAAAGTACGGATTTAAGTTTGAGTACAAAAATAATCGGGTTGAATATAAAACAGATTATTAAAGGCTTACATACACAAAAAGACACGACTTGTTCGTGCCTTTTTAAACTTTTAAAGCATTAGACAATTAGAATTTACCTTCAAATTCTTTATTATATCTTTCTATACATTCATCAATAATTTTTACAGCTTCTTCTGCATCATAAAAACCTAGTGTTTTACCTGTACCCGGTTTTTTTAAATCTTTGTAATGTTCCCAGTAATATGTTGTTTCTGTTTTAAAGTACTCGCTTAAGTCTTCAATAGAATTTATATGATCAGATCTTTTGTCGTCGTTAATTACAGCAATTACTTTATCGTCAATTTCTCCACCATCTTCAAACTTCATTATTCCAATTATTCTTGCTTCTACAATACAACCTGGCACTAGTGGCTCAGTTACATTTACAATTTCTATATCTAATGGATCGCCATCTAAATCCCAAGTCATTGGAATCGCTCCATATGCAAATGGATACGAAAGACTAGAATATCCGACCCTATCTAGTTTTAAATGACCTGTTTCTGTAACCAATTCATACTTATTTATTGTATGAGAGTTAATTTCAACTATTGAATTTAATACTTTTTCTTCTTTATTAGCATAGGCAGGTAAAACATGAATTAAATTTGGCATTGATTTTGATGGAGAAATATTAATGTTTGCCATAAATACCGATTAATAAATATAATTAGTTTACTTAGAACATATAGATTATATATTGAAGTAAGAATCTTAACAAAAAATTCTTTTAAATTCTTTACAAAAATAATATATAATCATATTAATGATGCAGTACTCTTTTTTACAAAAAGTTCTCCTCACAACAACTTTTGTTTTTAGTGCCTTCTTTTTCTTATTTGCAATAGTTATTGTAAAGGAACATAACCCAAATAAAGGTAATGTGTTAGGAATATCTGCTTCAGATAATATGGTTAGAACTTACGATTCTGATTTCCATGTAATTAGTGAAAAGTTACTAAATAAAAATGAGATTATTAATTCTGCAAAAGAGATTAGACATGTAAGCTTAAATAATAATACAGCAATAATATCTAAATCAGCTGTTTATGATTTGACATCAAATGCAGATATTAACGCATATTCCGGATATATTTTTATAGATGCTAAAGATGATATAAATGTTTTTATGGCAGGAACAAAAATAAAAATTTTTGGAAATTCACAAGTTATTGTAAACGCAAACCAATACGAAGTAATTGTTTTAGAAGGCTATGTAACAGAAAAAGAAAATATAATTGCCGAAAAAGGTCAGGTTTTAAAATGGTTAGTAGATATTTATGGAATAAGACCAATTAATTTTAAAAAATTAGAACAGAATACAGAAATTAATACACTGGCTCAGTTTTTATATAATTTAAATATAGTGCCTCAAATACTTGAACCATTAACACCTTTAAGAATAATTAACTAAATAAGTGAAAAATCTAACTTTCATAATAACTAGGCCTAGAAGCCTTTTTTTATTGCTAATAGTATTATTTAGCATTTTATTTTTTACAAATGGCGTACCATTTATTTACTCCGATGGATACGCTCCATACCACACAGCATATTCAATTGTTAATAATCAGAGTGTTGTAAGCGAAATTGAGCCTGAATATATTGATTATAAAGGTCATGTGGTTGATTATTTTAATGGAAAATACAGTGTCGTTTACCCTCCAGGAACTTCAATTTTAAATGTTCCATTAATGAATTTAGCAACTGAATTAAAATTTTCTGAAGATACCATTTATACAGATTATTTTATGGCTGCAAACGGCCATACTTTTGCTGAAGGTTTATCATTTTTAATTACTGCTTATATAGCTGCTTTAGCTACCATATATTTTTTATA
>CAZRHM010000114.1:0-3122 GCA_964599845.1 uncultured Candidatus Saccharibacteria bacterium | reverse complement strand
TCGGGGACGGGTTCGACGTGTTCGGGGGGTACGGGGGGGATCCGGTCAACGGGACGGATCCGAGCGGGCTGATGATGGGCTTGGCGACTCTCTCGATTGGAAGCGGCTTCGACACCGGGCTGCGGGGCTGGGACCTCCAGCGTGTTGGGGGCGGTGTTTCTGCGGCCCAAGGCTTCTTGGCAGGGATTTGGACGGGAGGCTGGTCGACAGAGGGGCTGATGGTCGCTGGGATGATGGGGGCTGCAGCCAACCAAGGATGGCTATCGGAACTTCTTTCAGATCCTCTCTTAATGGATGTCTTTGCCGGAACATCTACAGTCATGGCTTACGGACAGAAGCCAACTGCGGCCCAAATCGCAGAGAGGATGTCGCAAACACAATATGATACCTATGGTGATCCGTCAAACTGGAAGCCGAGAGGCGAGAAGCCCGGATCTGGGAGGCCAGGAAGAGATGGGGACATCAAAATCTATGACCTGTGGGAGTATGCCAGGAACAGACTAGTCGAAGTGCACTATTTTGTAAATCAGGCAGGGAGTCTGAAAGAGTGGACAGTTCGAGTACACAAGCATTCGCCATAATATCATGAAAAAAAGACATAAACGAAACATTATGCCGGGCATCTCTTTGGAGCAGCTGCCGTCTGAAAAGGACCTTCAGAGAGTAGACAGAATGAGTCCGTGTGAGTGCCCGCGCCGTTACTGCTGGTGGTGGCGATCGCTTGCTCTCGAGTGGTCGATTTCAGTGCAGGAAGGATGTTCCTACAATAAAAGAGATGATCCACGATGGGACCCGTCAAGCCCAAGCAGTAGCTTTATAGATCTTGATCACCCCTGTCGGCGCGCGGATCCGTCAAGTATATACGATCACTTTGAGAGTCGCGATTCTGCAATGATAGAAGATGGGTTGTCGGAGGGACGCTGGACGTGTGATTGGGAGCTGCAATAGCATGACGAATGACAGATTATAACCGAGTACGATGAGCATAGTCTCCGGCACTCGATGCGGGTAGGATAAGGCCGACTTCCCAGACCAAATGCAAGCGGCGACGCCAGCTGGCCAAGGCGTTCCCGTGTGCTGTCGCGCGACCAGTTCGATCCCGACGGGCCCCTGCTCTGGTCGGAAGTTGAACGGGTCTTCGTGGCCGCGACCGACACGGTGCTGCGGATCACGCTGGAGAACGGTCGGTCGCTGGAACTGACGCCCGAGCACGTGGTCTGGATCGACGAGATCGGCTGGGTCGAGGCGCAGCAGATCGTCGTCGGCGATACGATGCGTCTGAGCGACGGGGAGGAACGCTCCCCGATCGCTTCGCTGCGGTACGAGCGGAAGGAGGCGTTGACCTACAACATCCAGGTCGCCGGGACGAGAACGTTTTTCGTCGACGGCGTGTGGGTGCATAATTCTAGTTGTGACATCACCGGGCCCCGGTACCGGGGCGGGGACATGTTCCCCGACGTCGGCAAGATCATGTCGTACCGGGATGCGAAGAAGCTAACCGCCGGGCACGGCGGCGACATCCAGGCGCACCACATCCTGGAGAAGAGATTCGCGGAGAGGTTCGGCATCAAGGACACGGACAGCATCCCCGCCATCATCCTGACTAGGGAACAGCACAACGAGATCACGCAACGTCTGCGGAGCCGCATTCCATATGGGCAAGCTGGCACCGGGACCGCCACGCCAGCGACAATTCGAGAGATGTACTCCGAAGTGTATGCCGATTACCCCGAAATGCTGGCCGCAATCTCTAAGCTGATCCAGTGATCGTGCAAACAACTATCATCAAGGCTATTCCGGATCATCTCGCGAGTGGAGCGATGGAGTTCCTAGAGTCGATGCCACACACAGGGGTGGTTAGCAAGGCAATCCGGTACGGTGATATCATCGTCGTCGTGCGTGGTAGCCAAAGCCTGGAACAGGATATCATTAAAAGAATTTTGGAGGTTTACCAAAAGCCGCCGTTCATCAGGCGGCAGTATGTATTTTCAAAAAGTGAGGTTGAACAAGCCAAGATGCTGGCAATCGGCAGCGACACCGCGCCGCTCGACGAGGTGGAGACCGAGTTCGTTCGCACCGATCAGACGTGCCGCCGCTGCCTTTCCGGGAGCCGCGTCGTCTCGGCCCACATCCGGGGACCGAGAAAGCCCAAGCAGCACTTCATGCAGACAATTCAGCATGACATGATCATTAGCGCCGATACCGCCCGGTTGCTCCTGGAAGCGGGCTGCCCATCATCTGACTTGGTGCCTGCACGCTGGCGTGGCGAGGACGACCAGTTCTACCTGATCAGCCCCGAGCGAACAGTCCCGCGGATGTCTCCTCAGTCGGAGGGTGTGTTTGTTGATGAGGATCATCCATGCACGGTCTGCAACCGCCGTTTCTCTGGATTGCTCACGGTCCCCCAGCTTCTTCGCTACGATCGGGCGTTCCTAGAAAGTCTTGACAAGGACGAATGTCGTTTCTACTGGTCTTGGGAGTACTTTGGCGCTTGGCTTGAGCCGGAAAATCTAAATCCGCAATTCGCCTCTGTCGGGCGCCCTAAGCTGCTCGCTACAAAGAAGTGCTGCAAAATCCTCCGCGCCCACTGCAAGCGCCAGGTTGAGGCGATTCCCGTGTTCCCGGACGCTTGACCGCGAGGAGTCGATCGGCCGTGTGGCGAGCCCTTGTTCGAACCCTGGTGCTTCTCGTGCTCGCGATGACGCATCCGAGTCCAGATTGGTGCGCCAACAGCGTGTGTCGGCTCGAGCTGATCATCCATTCTTGCCGGTGCGTGACCCACGACGCCGCCGGGCGGAGCACCGAGCTCGCCGGCCGCACGATTTACTACGACTGGCTCGGCCGCCCCGTCCTCGTGACGAAGACCGCCACCGGCGATCCGGTGGTGGCGTGGCGCTACGACGGCTTCGGCCGCCTGGCCAAGCGCGTGGCGCCGTGGCACCAGACCGCCATCGGGGGCTCACGCGAGGAGTACTACTACTACGACGGCGTACGCCGCATCCAGGAGGTCTTCTACGACCCCACCGGCGCCGTACCCCCGTGGCCCCAGGCCCCGGGCGGCGGCGGCGGGACCAACCCCCAGTGGCGGACCGAGGCCGAGTTCATCTGGTCCGCGGCGTCGG
>CAZRHM010000113.1:0-3150 GCA_964599845.1 uncultured Candidatus Saccharibacteria bacterium | reverse complement strand
ACAATTAACTTTAATATAAAAACTAGTATAAGAATGTAAACCGAATGTAAAAAATGTTTAAACAAAATAATATAAGTTAAAAGTTTTTATATTTTTACTTATTTGTAAAACTACAATACATAACTACTTTTGCAATTTCACAAATCTATAACCAAGTACTGTATTAATTTGTCATTTGTAAACTTCTCTTTATTTTGAATCTTATATCTGGTTAATATTAATTATTACTTATTATAATTTATATATGAGGTATTCAATTTCGAGTCTTTTGATTACAATAGTGAATGCAATTTTTGGTTTAGCACTTATTGCATTAGTATTAAGATTTTTTTTAAGACTTTTTGGTGCTAATCCTTCTGCTGGATTTACAGACTTTATTTATAGCTCAACATCTCCCTTGCTAGATCCATTTAGAGGAATTTTTAGACCAGTAGAAGTTGTGGCTGGAGGTTATTTAGAGTTTTCAACACTATTTGCGATTGTAATTTATTTACTTCTAGCTTGGCTAATTACAGAATTTATTAGTTATTTAGATTATTATTCTGGGACTACTTATAGAAATAGGTAGTGGTAATAATCCACATTATATAATTACTAGAGATGTTCGGCAGTGCGTCTCTAGTAGTAGGTGAAGTACTCTATAAGTTATAATCGATAGTTATATATTTGGTTTAAGTACTTTGTGAAAAAATACAAATTTAATACTGTTGGGCTTACCTTAAATTCAGTTATATCCGGATAGCATCAACTGTTAAATATTCTCACAAGTATATTTTGCGTATCGCCTCATTTTTTTTCTGTATTGTTATATCCGCGCCCTCTTGTTACGAATCATATCAAACCGATCTCGCATAGGGGTCAAGTACTACAGTTACACTTTATCCAAAAGATTTTACATTGTTATTCTATTTATAATTTTAAATGCGATAAAATCGTGTTTTTATAAAATGTTATTATTTAATACATATAAAAACTTAAAGCCCAACATGTATACTATAATTAAAATAATAGTTGTTATTTTTTATTATGCATAGTCATAAAACTCATAACCATTTTTAACATTCAAACGAATATATACACGAAAATCATAATGTTTCTACAAAAGATTATTTGCAATTTGCTGCTATTGTTTTGTCGATTTTAATTATATCTGTGGTTGTGACTTTTTTAATTGAGTTTAACTTTACAAACTGGATGAGGTTTTTTATGGGATTGTTTTTTTTAACTTTTGGGTTGTTTAAAATTATAAACTATAAAGAATTTATTGTTGCATATAGAAGATACGATATTTTTGCAAAACGTAGTAAATTATATGCATCTACTTACCCTTTTATAGAAATAATATTAGGCATTTTATATACATTAGATTTATTTAAAGTACCACTTAATATTTTTACAGCAATACTAATGTTTGTATCGCTTATAGGTGTTGTACAAACTTTACAAAGTAATAAAACGATAATGTGTGCATGTTTGGGAGCTGTTGTTAAACTACCAGTAACTAAAATTACACTATTAGAGAATTTAACAATGGGGTTAATGGCTTTGTTAATGCTAGTTATGTAAAAAATTATTGATTAGCTTGCATTAGCTGTAAAACAATTTGTTGTCTTTTTTTTCCAGCTTCTATATTACCAACTGTTGGTGAATAGTAACTTGGTAACTGAAGAATTCCCATTAAATATGCACATTCAGATATATCTAATTCAGAAATATCTTTATTAAAATAACTTAAACTCGCAGCTGCTGCACCGTAGTTAAAATCTCCATAATATGCATTATTTAAATATTTTTTTAGAATTTCTTCTTTAGCGTAGCTTTGATTTAGTCTGAACGCCCAAACTACTTCTTTTAGTTTGTTAAAAAGATTCCTATTGTAGAATTTATCTTGTGATATTTTTACAAGTTGCATAGATATTGTGCTTCCACCAAAATCAGTTCTAGTTAGAATTCCTAATAAACCTCTAATAATTCCTTTAAAATCAATACCATTATTGTCCCAAAAACTTTTATCTTCTACGGCAACAATAGCTTCCTTACAATAAGATGGAATTTTGTTAAGTTCTATGTAGTAATATTTGGCAAGTTCAACTCCTTTTAGTTCCTCTTCATTAAACTAATTAGAATTTTGTTTAACATACTCAAATCTTTCTGTTGGTAAAATGATTTTATCTTTAGAGTAGTCAACGTAATAATATAAAATTGTTAGTATAAAAAAAACAAAAGCCGCAATAAGTGTTCCTAAAAAGATTTTTATCCAAGCCAAATTCTTAAATTTAGTTTTGTATAGTAAAATCAAATTATATTTAAGATTTTTTGATAACATTAAATAATTAAGTACCTAATAATAATATCTTACTTAAAAAACAAATAAAACAATGCAAAATAATAATGTAGATCCAAATTATTTTAAATTTTACCTTCCTAACGGTATAAAATGCGTTCTTTACCAAAGATCAGAAATACACTCTGTTTCGTTTAGAATTAACGTTAATGTAGGATCTTTAGATGAAGACGATAATACAAACGGAATATCACATTTTATAGAGCATGTTGTACACGATGGTACAAAAGATTTAACCACATGGGATGAAGTAGAAAAGTTCAAAACAGAATATTCAGCCAGCACAAATGCATATACATCGAATGATCATACAAGATATTACGGGACATTTCCTTACCAGTACTTTGAACAAGGTCTTTATTTTTTTTCACAAATAGTATTAAACCCACTTTTTAATGAATCAGATGTAAATAAAGAAAGAGAAATAATTATAGACGAAATGAAGAGTTATGAAGACGAGATAGACTATAAAATAATTAGAAATATTAAGGAAAATCGATTTACTACATCATCTACCCCTTATTCGTACGAAGTAATTGGTAAAAAAGAAATAATAAAAAAATTAAAACCTGAAGATTTAATAAGCTTTTGGAAAAAACACTATGTACCTGAAAATATAGAAATATACATTTTAGGAAATTTTAATTTAGAAAAAGCAAAAGAGCTATTGAAAAAATATTTTGTAGATCCAACAAAAGCTATTAAACAAACTCCAAAACCAGAAAGAGAATTTAAAAAGAAATACCCAAGTTATTCTGGATTTAGAATTGATGCAAAAAAGAAGTTAGATCTAGATAAATACTACT
>CAZRHM010000112.1:0-3209 GCA_964599845.1 uncultured Candidatus Saccharibacteria bacterium | reverse complement strand
AAACTGAATAATTTTAGTGGCTGTGGATGGGCCTACACCTGGCAGTGTATCTAGTTGCTCTTTTGTTGCTGTGTTTATATTAATTTTACTGTTGCTATTTGAGTTTTTTGAAAGTATTTGTGCTTCTTTTTTAGGAATAAATATTTGTTGTTCATCTTCCACAATTTGAGCTAAATTTAATTCTTCATTTACAAAATTCGAGTCAGCATCATTTTGTAAACCTCCAGCTAATATTATTGCGTCGTTAATTCTTAATCCATCTTTTAGCTCATATACACCTGGATTCTTTACAGCACCGGAAATATAAAAATACTTTTTAAATACTGCATTTTCTTCAGGTGCTTCATTAATGAAATCTAAACTAGCTTTAGCGTTAAATTCTTTGTACGAAATATAAAACCCCGATAAGAATAATGCACTTAGTATAAATAAGACTACAGTTTGTATTTTGTTAAATTTAGTCATGGTAGACCTGAGTAGTAACTATTCGTATATCTTTCATGGGTTTTAAATAGTTGTCTTGTTCTACCGTTTCAGTTTGGCTAATTTTATCAATAATGTCGAAACCGCTAATTAATTCTCCAATAACAGTAAATCTTCCGTTTAATTTTGCTAAATCTTCATCAGAAATATTATTAAATACAATAAAAAATTGTGATCCATTCGTATTAGGACCATCGTTTGCCATTGCTAAACTATAGCGCTTTATAGCTACGCTTGTTGTATCCAAATTCAAACTGAATCCTTCATTGATTCTGTTGTTTAACTGTTCCTCTGTTAAATTCAAAGTACTTAAATTTATTTCATCCTCAACCACGTACCGAGGTCCACCTAGGCCCAGTTTAGCTGTTTCTTCTTTAGAGTTTGGGTCACCTCCTTGCACTAGTGTGTTTGGTATTATCCTGTGGAGTAGAGTGTTGTTGTAATAGTTCCTATTACTTAGCCTAGAGATGTTATTAACATTTATTGGAGCTGATTTTTCGTATAAATTAAATAACATTTCACCCTCAGTAGTTATTATTTTGAATTTATAGTCTAGTGCTGGATCGATATCCATTCGTAGTTCTCTTAGCCTCACTGGGTTTAGTGTGACAGTATTAATTTCGCCTTGTAGCACCAAGGGAACCATAAAGTCCCTAGTAGCTAGTACTAGTGCTAAAAACATTAGCATAATACCTATTAAATATAACCAAGGTCTATTTTTTTCTTTAAACATTAGTTTTGTTTAACTATAGAATTTTGACGCAATCTTTCGAATATTACTACACTTGCAGCAACACTCATATTTAAAGAATTAACATTTCCTAATTGAGGAATTTCTAATATATTATCACATTTTTTTTGAATTGTTTCAGAAAGTGATCTATGCTCACTCCCAATAATAAATAACGAACTTCCAGTGAGATCTTGCTCATAGTAGGTATTACCGTTTCTTTCTATTCCATAGATATTAAAATCTGCATCCTTAAATTTTTTTATACAATTAAATACAGCTTCCTTATAGATATTTAAGTGGAAAATCCCACCTGCAGATGTCTTTGCAATAACAGGTGTAATGTTTAAGTTTTTAGGTAAAATTACTCCAGCAAATCCTGCTACTTCACAAGTTCTTATAATAGCACCCACATTATGCTCAAACGTTGCATCCGAAATGTACATATAGGCACTATCTTGCCTGATATCGTTCTTATTGATTGCTTCAATATGGTAGTTTAAATCAATTGCTACGCCTTGGTGTTCCTGACTTTTTGTAATATGCGAAATTTCTTTTCGGTCTTTAGTTCGAATAGTAACTCCAGCAGCTTTAGCTGCATCTAATATAAGCGTAATTTTTTCGTCTCGATTAATATTCTTTTCTATAAATATCTCGTGAGCCTTATATTTTGATTTTAAAGCTTCTAGAACAATATTTCGACCATAGAAGATCATAGAGTAGCTTGGGCTTGTTTCTGAAGCTTTTTATAAGCTTTCATGCTAACTTTTATTTTTTGTGGACGCCCATTAATAATTACTTTTACCTTTCTTAAGTTAGGCTTCCATGTTCTTTTTGTTGCAGTAGCTTTTTTAGACCACGGACCACTAACACCTCCAGCTTTACCTCTTTTATGAGTTCTGCTATGTCCTGTACTAGTTTTTCTACCTGTTATTTCACAAACTCGTGCCATAGTGTTATTTATTAAATTAGACTTATAGATTTTAATCTATAAATAAATATTTTGCAAAGGGTAATTATCATTTGCTATACTTAGGGCAACTTAAAACGTGGTAGTACACTTTGTATTGCTGGAATAGCTCAGCTGGTAGAGCAACTGTTTTGTAAACAGTGGGTCCAGGGTTCGAATCCCTGTTCCAGCTTATTTCTGGAGATGGCAGAGCGGTCAATTGCACCTGACTGTAAATCAGGCGCCCTAAGGGCTACGGAGGTTCAAATCCTTCTCTCCAGATTCTTTAAAATCCTCACGACTTCAAACTATAATATGAGATAATCTTTAATATATTATAATTCTTTATGCCATTGTAGCTCAGTCGGTAGAGCGCACCCATGGTAAGGGTGAGGCCCGCAGTTCGATTCTGCGCAGTGGCTTTTATGCGATGATAAATAAATTAAAACACAAACTACTTCCAAAATTTTTTATCGATATAGGTACTTTTCGAACCAAGTACTCGGTAAATGGCAGATTTAGTAATAAACCTACAAAGGTACTGTCTAAAAAGCTATCAGATCCATATAAAGTTACAACTAAATACACATACCCAATTAAGAACGGATCTGTCTATGATTACGAAGCATTAGAATATTTAGTGTCTGACATAAAGTTATCTAACTTAGCTAAATTGAGCAAAATAAAAGGATTGTTTGGCTATTCGTATCTATCCATATATAAGTCTACAAACAATGAAGTAGAGATAACAGCATTAAAGGATGCACTTTCTCAAAGTGATGGAAATGTTATGCTAATCCATGAAGCAATTGCATATCTCTACGGCACAACAAATGTAGACTTAGATAAACATAATGCATATTTTGTGTGCGTATTAGGTCACAGTATTAGTCAATTCGTAGTGATTGTTGATAATAGAATAAAGTACGAACAGTCGGTAGAATTTGGGATAAGCTATCTGGACAAACAAATAAAAGATTTATTACTTTCTAAGTACAATTTAAATATTGGGTCAGATGAGTTAAGTAAAATAAAAGCATCTTCAAA
>CAZRHM010000111.1:0-3214 GCA_964599845.1 uncultured Candidatus Saccharibacteria bacterium | reverse complement strand
TACTTCGTTTGGAGAAAAAAATCTTGAGTCACTTTCTTCTTTGGTATTAAGTATTATTGAAATAAGGGTGAGTAACAAGATAATTCCAATTAATAAAACTACTAGTAACTGAAAATTAATTTTTTTTATTACATTTCTGGTTGAATTTATTAATTTCATTGCTCTAAGGTTATAATATAATTATAAAGTTCATTACTTCCATATTGTCCACTAGTAAATCTATCCCAAAACCTCAATAATACAAGTGTTCTACCCCATATTTGATTTCCATAAGAGTTACCTAAACTACATTGTCCACCATTTTCTTCAACATAACCACAATAATATCTTCGCGAAACTTTCCAGATAGGATTAGTTTCGTCAAAACCATTAGGGTAATTATCGTTAATAGAACTTATACTAACAGATTCCACTTCACTAATATGTTTTAACCAAATAGCTCCCATACATAATGCATGTCCAACTAATTCTCTTTGCAATTGATCAGGTGTTGTTTCTTGCATACCAATTTCAGATACACATCCAAGTACTGGCGTATATAAATCGGGTCTTGCTTTAATTGCATTAAAACTAGCTAGTGTAAACTGCATTGGACCAACTGCTTCACCACTGTTTATATTACTTGAGTCGTAGGGGTCTCCACTATAAAGTGCATTATCTTCTTGAATGAATTGACCTATACTTTGTTGGAAATCAGATCTGGCTTCTGTACTCATAACCGCAGCTATCATCTCTTTTGGAACTCCAGTTGATGATGATACTGTCTGAATCAAATGAAAGATAGTATCGTATTCTTTATCTGATTCAGGTTGTGTTTCAACAGGACATGAATTAACATCTATTGGCAATCCCCCTGGTAGCGGATTTATTGGTCCTGGAATATTTATTAGTTCTGGTGCACAATCTGGAACAATTTCAAAATGCATTGGATCAAAATAGCCATTTCCGCCAGTAAAACCTCTTTTTGCATATCTACCTCCCCATCTAATTCCATGAGCTTCAAATACTTGTACTAACTCAGGTGGTATGTCAATCATACACTGTCTTTCTTGTGGCCTAAAGTTACCCCAATTAGTTGTAGCGTTAATGTCAATCGCAACCCCCCAGGCGTGGTTACTAGGAGCATTTCCTAAACTTGAACCAGGTGAGTAGCTTCTTGCAAATTGAAAAGTATACCCATTGGGATAACTTGGTAAATAGTATGTGGGTCCATTTCTATTCTGTCCGTAAAGTCTGTTAAATTCTTGTTCTGCTCGTAAAAATATTGGAGCTGCTCTATTATGTATTGGTATGCTAGCATTCATTCCTAAAAAGCCATCACCATCTTGACCTCTTGAAAGCGCACTTAAACTTACTAAATTTGATGAAACATCTGATAGTGGGCCAAAATATTTGTTTTGATTTTCCCAATAATCACAGGCTCCAGGGACATTTGCACCAGTACCACTTGTTTGAATCCCTTCATTACAATATGGATAGCCTACTCCTCCAACACCAGCTGCAAGTTGAGCAGGACATTCTGACTGAGGACAAGCATCCCCTGTGTATGGTTTTTGATTATATTCTTTTACTGCATTATTATACTTGGTTGAAGGTACACACTGTAAAGGATTATTCTTTTCGCATCCCGGTATTCCTTTAATGTAGTAACCTTTTTCACACAGAAATGCTCCTAGCTTATCTTCATAACTATCGTCGCTTATGGCTGCGATACAGGTTGGATTAATATTTGGTGAAAGCCTGTTCTCTGCTTGTACTGCTGGATTTAATTTAGCAATTTCTAAATCATCACAAGTTATTGTTGGAAATCTTGTATTAACCGAACTTAATCCTGTTTTTAATAGATAATCTTTTTGTAGAGCAGGAGGTAAATTTGTAAATCCACTTTCTTCTAAATTATTTTCTACATATTCCTCAATTGTTCCAAATTCAGTTTTCGAAACTACGGTATACATTTCTTGAAATATATCTATATATCCTAGCCAGTCATAATACACGTCTTTTTCTCTAATTGGTCTATGCTTAGCCATGTAGTTTTCGTTTTTGAATATATTATCCGGAACGGCACACTGTTCAAGCTCTTGAGTATAAAAGTATTCTTGCTCGCCGTATGGTCTATTTACATCTCGCATTTTAGTTTGAATTTTCACATTCCAACCAAGATTATCTCTTACTACCAACTTAACTCCTCGTGCTGAAAGTGCGTTTTGCATTCGAACATACATTGCATGTAGTGCATCGTACATTCCAGGTACATCAAATTCTGGGAATTCGGGGTAACTTAGTGTTCTTCTATATGCTTCTCCATATTCGTTTTCTGCATATTTAAGACAACCACTTTTGTAATAATCTGGGAAGTCGCACATGCCTATTGGAGCCGACATATCATCTTCATACCTTAATCCATTTGTACACCTAGCTTCTGCACAAGACACTATTGCACCTTCATATTGAACTGTTGCTTCATAGTCTACTGAACAACCCAAGTCTCCTTCAAAGTCAAAGTTCGGATCTGCATTTATAGCTTTTCTTTTTCCATATGCTTGGCAAATATCTTGTCCTGAACCTTCCCATTCAACTGTTTCTGTTCCAAGTTTAATTTCTGGACCTGGTAAATAATTTTTTGGATCATTACGGATTTTTAATTCATTTTCTATACATTGGAGAGCATCTGGATATTCTTCATCATCATTTAAAATTGTGTAACCATGGTTTATTCTTAGTGGTAAATATTCTCTATAAATTTTATTATTATCTATAACTTCTGAATCTTTGTTAAAACAATTTCCATCTACACATAAAACTCTTTCATCTATTTGTTTAACACCACTTGTTGTATCAAGATTATAGAATTCATCTCTGCTACTATCACTTAATTCGGATTCTTTTTCGAGATTAGTTTCTGAAACAGCTGAGCCTGGGTGATAATTTGGCTGACCAAGTGTATTATAAAATTCTGGAGTTCTTTTTAAGATTTCCGTTGCACAGTTAATGGCACTTCCAAGCCATGGCATTGGATAATCTCCATATTCATTAGGTTTTTTAGAAATCAATCTGCCCGCAAATTGGTTAAGGGCATCTATCCCTGTTTCGCCGCCAGAGTTATCGAATAAATATGCAAGATTTGCACAAATAGACATATAATCATGACTATTAATACCAGCTGGACTAGTTGAACCAAATTGTTTAATTGGCATGCTTACCTGATAGGTAT
>CAZRHM010000110.1:0-3219 GCA_964599845.1 uncultured Candidatus Saccharibacteria bacterium | reverse complement strand
ATACATATTAGCAGCCAGTGCTTTTAAGGCACTCCATGTGCTTGAGAAAAACTGGCTACCACCCCAAAATAGTATTGGAGTTGCCAAAATAAACTGTACTAAGAAGAATAGGTTCACTCTGTAATCAAATTGCTCAAATTCCACAAAGCCAAAAGGGGTATGCCCACCCATAATGATTCCAAATGCTTTTAAGATCATCCAAACCATGATTCCAAGAAAAGGGATAGCTGCAATTCCTACAAGTGTTACTTTTCTCCTTAGTTTTTGATACTCTTCCTTCTTAAGCATTGCGGCATGGTCATGATTCCCACCACCATGGTTCATATCATTACCACCCTCCATTCTTTGAGCTTCAGGAGGGGACGCAAGAACAATATTCCCTTCATTATTATCTATCAACTTATAACTTCCAGCAGATTCAACCGCTCTTTTGATCTTTTCTAGAACTTGACTCTCATCCTGAGCGGAGTCGAAGGACACAGTCATCTTTTCGGATGCATAATTGACATTTACACTTTTTACACCTTCAACTTTCTCAACCATCTTCTCAATAAGCATCTTACAAGATGCACAATGCATTCCAATTATTGGGTATATTTGTTTATTCATGATTTTTTTGTTTCACTATCATTAAAAAAAGAATCGTAATCTTTTAAGAATGCTCGAAATATCCTAACTCCATCTTTGTCAAGCTTAGTGTTGGTGAGCTCAAGCTCTTTACGCATTTCCTTGATTATCTTGCCTATCTCATAGAAAATCTGTTGTTTTGATACTCGATTATCTTTAAATGAAGACTGCATGAAATCAGCAAATGCATTTAGTACCTCTGGAGATGAATATAAGACTGCTTTTGGATAGAAATCTTTGATAAACTCTTGTATCTTTTTCTGGAATTCATCACCCTGCCTATCCGATTCCTTGTCAAATAATATTCCAAATATAAGTTGAACAAAACCCATATAATTTTCACGCAGAATCTTTGCATTTTCGCTTGCAAAATCCTTCTTTTTATCAAGAATATATTTAACAATATATCCGATAAATGCACCAATTAAGCCTATTATAATTTCGTTCATTTTAAATCTTTAACATCTATAACTTCATATTGATCCATCTTGTTTATTGTACTTTTTGCTTCTTGAAGTTGAGCTTCTTCAACGTTATTTAGTACCACACTACCTTGGTTATTATCTTCTAATTCAATTGATTCAATATTATTTTCTAGACCATTCTCCCCGAGCTCCATTCTTATTAACATTACACATGCATTACAATGCATGCCCTTTACTTTTAGTTCTTTATTCATATCTAACTTAATAACAAGCTTAATGATTTATGATTTTTTACAAATTGAGTTTTTGTTATGTACTTATCGATCCCAAAGATTTTCCCTGCTGAGAATGCTCCGAGTATGTAGAAAGCTACAATATATATTAAATGCTCAGTTATGTAGCCATGTTCTGGAGGTAGGGCTGAGAGATAGAATAAACCCATCATGATCGCACCCATAAGAGAAGAAAATCTCACAAACACGCCTAAAAGTAATGATCCACCGATCAAAATTTCTCCCCATATAACTAGACTATCTACTACAACGCTATCAGTAAGATTCTCATAGATATCTTTAAATGGTCCAGACGTAGCATAAAGTAGGTATCCAGTTGCACTGAAATCATTTAAAAGTTTATCTAATCCAGCATATAAAAATAGTGCTCCCAGAATAATTCTTAAAGCAAGAATTGAATATTTTTGTGACTTTTTCATTTATCTTAAATAATAAAATTAAATTACATTAATAGTTACAGGTCTTACCATCCCCATTGAGCATGTAAGCTTATAACTACCTTTTTTAGGACTACCTAAATCAATCTCGTTAATTCCTTTATCCAAGGCAACAAAATTATCAATTAATCCATTTGCAGCCATAAATGCACCACATCCCTGTATACCTTGGTTATCAACAACCAGTGTTGTTGGTACCCCTGCTTGAATAGTCATAGAGCTTGTAGGAATGTATTCAAATCCTTTTGCTGTAATATTCAAAGTCTGTTCTCCCTGATTATTTACTTCAACAACTTGTTCGGTTTCTGTATCTCCACTAAAAGATATATCACTAAGACTCGGATATCCTAATACATTAAGTTGACCATTTATGTTGTAAATTACAAAAAAGACTATTACTAACCCAGCTATTATATTAAACTTAGCTGTAAGATGCGGTTTTGAATTAAAAGCCAATCCGCTATAACTAATTGCAAGAAGAGTTGGGAATGTACCAAGTGCAAATAACATCATAATTAATGCACCTTGAATAAATGAACCACTAGCCAAAGCTACAGATTGAGCAATTAATGTAAATCCACAAGGTAGAAGAAATGTTAATGCTCCAATACCAAATGGCATGTATTTTCCTTGAAAGTTTGATTCATCAGCTGCAAATCGAGTAAGTGATTTAGGAGCAGTAAATTTAAATTTCTGCGCCCATTCGACACCTAGCATCTGCATTGCAAGTAAAAACATTACAATGGAAACGAGAATTGTAAGAACTGCAAAGAACGTTGCATTGTTTAGAGAAATGGCCTCACCTATAAGTCCTAATAATCCGCCGAGTACTGTAAAAGAAATTATTCTACCCGCATGAAACATTATGTGTGGCTGAGCTTTCTCTGCGTTTGAATCGGCATCAATATATAGTTCATTCCACTGCTTTATCATTGACAGTAACAATCCGCCAATAAGTGCTGCACAACTAGAAAGACCCGCAACTACTCCAAGTAAGAAAAATGCTGGAAGTGCTGAATTTGAGTCAACACTTACATATTGACCGAGTTGTAGATTTTCAAAAATGAAAAAAGCTACAATAAGCGAGATTAATACAGTTGCAGTTCTGAATATATTTTTAATCTTATCTGGATTTACTACAAGTGATCCATTTTGAAATTTAAATGCTGGAGTATCTTTTTTCTTAAACTTTTTTTCACTAAATCTATATCCCAATTCCTTAAAATCTTTACTTAAGATCTCTGCATCAGGTCTACTATCTCCAACATAATTTATTACTACTTTATTCCCCTTTAAAGAGGCATCTACTGATTCTATCCCTTCTTGTTCTAGAAGTTTTTTCTCAATCAGTACCTCACACGAAGCACAGTGCATGCCATCTACATATAAAGTACAATCTTTAACTTTATTTGAAGATGTTTTTTGTTTTTTCTTTTT
>CAZRHM010000109.1:0-3231 GCA_964599845.1 uncultured Candidatus Saccharibacteria bacterium | reverse complement strand
ACACAGAAACCAGCGAAACTGAATGGCGTTACTACCAGTACGACGGCAACAATCTAGTTCGCCAGACGACTAATGAGGAGGCCAAAGTCACCCTGGCCTGGACCTACTCTCCCGAAGGGTCTGTCCTGATTGGTGAAGAAGGTCCGGTCACCCATCTTGGTTGTACAGATGATGCCGTCTACGATTGGAGTACCGGTCTGATATACAAACGGGGAAATTACTTCGACCCCACAACTGGTATCTGGCTTTCGCTGACACCTTTCGTCGTTTTTCAAGCTTGGAAGGATGCTAGCCAACAACAAAAACATCGAAAGCGAGGGAAGGGCAAGAGAAATAAACGTTTGTTGGTTTTGCTGGCCCTATTAGTGCTAACACTCTCGTTATCCGGCTGTAATCAGCCAGTGCCAGATACACCAACGCCAATAGCTTGCCCTACACCGATAATACCAACAGAAACGCCTTCCATACCACCTACACTGCCTCCCATTAATACGCAACCCCCGACTAACACGCCACCAGGGACTAATCCGCCACCAGCGACTACCCCACCGCCACCTCAACCACCAACACCAACGGAGACTCAGCCGCCAACTGTTGACACTCTGAAGTTTGAAAATCCTTTTGGGCCCGGCACTCCTTATTTCATAGTTGCGTACTATGGATATCATCTAAACACAGAAGGAGATCCAATAGGGTATCAAGTTGATCTGGGAAACGGACAGGGTCAAGGGCATCCCGGCCTTGACTTAATACCAGAACAGTATGCAATAGAAAGTATAAATGACAACTACACACCAAGCGCCAATCATCGCCAATTATTTTCCCCAGCAACCGGTAATATCAAGCGAGGTTCACGATATTCAATCTTCATAGAGAATGTTACCAAGACTCAAGATGTAATTATTGAGATGGTCCATGTTGACCCAAATGAAGCACCTCCTGATGGAACGCTAGTCTTTGCAGGACAACCTCTTAATTCAATGACATTCAAAGGACGCGGTTATGGTGAAGGAAGCGAATATCCGCATCTACATATAGGAGTATATAATAGAGTGGGCAACTATTATGAAAATCCAACGAATATGTTGCCGAATGAAGGAAATCTAGGTAATTACTGGACACATTATACGCAACTACCCTACGATAAATAGGTATTCATGAGATATTCCGATCATTTTAAGGGGCTTTCCTCAGGCACTATCTTTGCAGATTTTGACTACACCAGAGAAGAGTTGCCAACTTTTTAGACTATAGCATGACAAATTACCAGATGTTGAAAGTTGGCAACTCTTAAAAGTGCAAAGAGCGTGTTCAGGGTTTGGTTCTCAAAGGAACCCATTTTGACTTTTCTTAAGGTATATATTAGGAAAGCAATATGCCTCTTTTTCATAACAATATTTGTTGTGTCTTGCAGGCAAGATTCCCAGAATAGCCTGGGATTATCTTCAACTGAACAGCCTATTATCTCGGAAGAAAGTGATATTTCCCATTCAACAAACCATGCACCAACAGTTATGTCCGCTCCTATATCGCGCTCAATTAGAGAACACCTTTTGTTTTGGGGAAAAAATGATTCGTTAGAAGGTAGGTGTCAAATTACTGCAATAAATGTTGATTCTCTACAGACACAAGAAACAGTTCTTGACCAATCCTTTTGCCAATTTGAACGCGTGGTCGTTCACAACAGAGAATATCTCGCTCAAGCTATATGGCATAATCCAGAAGTCGCATCTGAAACTAGAGCTATTAATTTATTCGATATATCTAACGAGGGGGAGTTAGTTCTTGCACAATCCATTCCTCTCGGTCAAGTTAGGATAACGGCCGTTCCGCAGTGGGGAAAAGGCAATACAGTTTATTTCAGTGGGATTTTGGATGGGCGAGAACAAATATATCGGATTGATCCAACTATAGGACATGCTGAACCTTATATTGACTATTCTGATGATGGCTTTGCAACCGAACCCATAATATCGCCTGATGGTCGTTATATTGCCTATCGAGTATGGGAAAACCATAACAGCCGTGACGATTGTGGTCAATTAACTTGTTATTACAATTATTACTATATTTGGGATATACAAGAAAAGACAACCATCTCGCTTTTACCCGAGATACAACCTTTACAGGCGGGAGAGCCTTATTTTTTGCACTGCGATCTCGCTTGGTCTCCTGATAGTCAATGGATAGCTTTTGTTGTTGGTTGTTCCCTACAAAAACCTGGAAGTGTTGTTATTTTTGATGTAACAAATAGGCAACCAGTATCTGTTATCAATGCAACCAGTTCTGGACCATACGGAAATATGATGAAGTATGAATGGTTAACAGGAAACCGTCTGGTATTAAGTGGTATGAACAGTTCAATTAGCGAAAATACCTCGTATGAAGGCTACTTTGCTTATTCATTAGAGGATAATTCGTTTGAACTCTGGTCACACCTTAATAAACGCAATAAATGGGATGTCGACATAGTCACTTACTTAGACTGGACAAATGACGGTGTTTATGCTTTAGGGCAAACCCAGGCTCCTGGAGACAGGCGAATGATGGGTATCGTGATTATGAATACGAATAACCTGAATGACTCCGGTAACTATTTCCTTATAGATGAAACCAACATTCAATGGCTGAAGTTTTCACCCTCTGAAGATTGGATGGCGTATGTATCTTACAATCAAGAGACACAAAATTCTTTTCGCAAAGTCGCTATCTTGGATCGAGACGGTAGATTACTTTATGATAGCGGAGTCATTCCATTTGCTGAACTGACAGCAAGTTGGATCATGCATGACTGATGAGGACGTTTTTAAAACCTTGCAGACCAGTCAGCAAAAAGTCTAATGGGAGCGTAACAAGAGTTTGTCGAAACAAGTGTTGAACCCGCGATAAATTGAGATTCTCTAAAAAAGTGAACAGAGATGAGTCATAGTATAGGTCCACTATGAATTCACTTTACATGGTACAATTGGCTTGAACAAGCAACAAAAGTGAACCACAGTTGAGACAGGGTTGACAAAAAGTTTGAACGAAGTTCCTCTTTATGAACCAAATCAACATGTCAACCAATCATTATCCTCAAGGCACAGCGGTGAATGAGGTAGTGAACCCAGAAATGGACCCACCAGTGTCGTAGTGAGCGACGACACAACTACCTTTACGGCCTGCAATGCCTGGGCGAACAGGTCGCCGACACAGAAACCAGCGAAACTGAATGGCGTTACTACCAGTACG
>CAZRHM010000108.1:0-3252 GCA_964599845.1 uncultured Candidatus Saccharibacteria bacterium | reverse complement strand
GGCGCAGAAGGCGAAGGAGCTGCAGAAGGTGAAGCATCAGCTGAATCAGCAGAAGAAGTAAAAGAATAACTTGTCATATTAATGCATATCCTACATAATGTAGGATATGCAAACACAAATTCAACCAAACCCACAACAAGCTACCGCATTACAAGCTCAAACAGGAGCAATTAATGTTAGCGATGAAATCAGCTCACTAGAGAATAAAATTAAGCAAAGCTCGCACATGCCAAAAGATTTGCAAAACAAAGCTTTTTCGATGATTTTGCGTTTACGAAAAATGACCATAGAAGGAAATTTTTCTAAGGAGTTTGAACCAGTAACTGAATACATTAATTGGATTACCCACATACCTTTTGGAAGATATACCTCAGATAATCTGGATTTAAATAATGCAGAAGATATGCTTAACAAGCACCATTATGGTTTAAACCATGTAAAAACAAGAATCTTAGAATATTTGGCAATATTAAACTTGCAAGAGCAGGGGTTAGCACAATACAAAAAAGAAGCAAATAGCAATAATGAGGAAGCAAACCTATCGGGTGAAATGAAAAAATTGCAAGGAAGCTCTTCTCATGCGCCTATTATGTGTTTTGTTGGTATACAAGGTGTTGGGAAAACAACAATGGCTAAATCTATTGCCAATGCTTTGGGTAGAGATTTTGTACGTATAGCTCTTGGAGGTTTAGGTGGAGTTGCCGAACTACGTGGTAGGTCTAGAGGTGAAACAGATGCAGAGCCCGGACAAATTATTAAGGCGCTAGTGCGGACTAAGCAAATGAATCCATTAATCCTTCTGGACGAAATTGATAAGGTTAGTAGTCAAACTGGTTTGAGAGCAGATGTAATGGCATCTTTACTAGAAATATTAGACCCAGAACAAAATTCTACATTTATAGATAAATACATAGATTATCCAATTGACTTATCTCAGTGTATATTTATTACTACTGCCAATAATTTAGGTGGGATTTCGGCTGCACTTTTAGATAGGCTTGAGGTAATTAGGTTTGGAAGTTATACAGATGCAGATAAGGTTAATATTGCTAAAAACTATTTACTGCCAAAAGTACGTGAGGCAACAGGAATTAGCGAGCAACAGCTATCGTTTAATGACGATGTATGGCCATTAGTAATTAGACCTCTTGGGTTCGATGCAGGTGTAAGGCAGTTGGAAAGGACATTAACTGACCTGGCACGAAAAGTAGCTTTAATGATTGTTCGAGGAACAACAAAAGGTGTTGTAATAACAAAAGAAAACTTTAGACAATTTATTCCTGAACAAATAGGAATTTTAAGTTAAAGAAGTTATTTAATAAAGTTCTTGTATTCTTTGTCTTTTTTCATTGTATTTTCAATTGAGTTTCGAACAATTTGTGCTTTATGCATTCTTTTTGTTTGAGAAGCCCAATCTAAATATCTATCTATCTCAGGAGAGATAATAAGAATGAATTTGGTATCAAGTCGTTTTTTCGCTTCTTCTAAAGCTTCTTCCATGATCTCTAAAATGTTTTTATCAGAATACGTTTTATATAGAACACTTTTAGAAATTGCTCCACCAAGTGAATTTATAGAGCTTTGTTTAACCGAATCTTTTTCGAAAGCAACAATAACCTTTTTTTCAGCTAATGATTTAGAAATATCGAACCCTAATTTTGCATCCGGGTTAGAGATTTCGCACATTACAATATCCGATTCTCTAATTAATTTTTCTAATTTTTTTTGATATTTAGTAAATGACTTATGGTCATTACTTTTTAATAATCTTTTTACATCAGACTCCAAATAAAGGTTGTGGCCTTTAGTTTTTAGGTGTTCAATACCTTTATAAAAAGCACCTATGCTTTTTGGGTCGACATTATCGTTAAATAATACTAATATTTTCATGTAACAAACAAAATTCACAATATATATAGTAAATATATCATTAAGTTACTATAAAAGCAACCTTTATTACTAAATTCCACTTTGCATTATTTAGATTATAAGAATATGATATGTTATTACCAAGTTTAAGTATAAAATATAATAATGTATTATTTACAAGAATTAATTATATTCAATAATGTTTGGTTTAAATAAAAATAAAAAGCAAAAAATACGGACACATTTAGTTATTGATATTGGTACCGAAAATCTTAAAACGATTCTTTTTACTAGTGAAAACGAAAAAATCGAGATTATTGGTTACAATAAAGTTGTTCAAAAATCATTTGCCATGAATAAGGCAATAATTCTAGATGCAAAGGAAGTTTTAAATAGTCTAGACACAAGTATTGGCTTAACTATTAATCAAGCAGAGAAAGTATTAGATAATTTTTTACTACCTAAAAAAGCAATAGTTGGTATAGCAGGAGAGCTAATTAGTGGCGTTCCGATTTTAGTAAATGTAGAAAGAGATGATGAAAATGAAAAAATAACAGCAGAAGAAATACAATATGTACTTCAAAAAGTTAAGGAACATACCTTCGAAAGCACAAAACAAGAAATAGCAGAAGAAAATGGTCTAAACGAAAAGCAAATTACAGAAATTGAGAGTGTTGTAAATTCAGTTTCTATTGACGGTATTTTAACAGAAGACCCAATTGGATTAACTGGCAAAGAAATTACCTATAGGGTATTTTCGAGTTTTGCCCCAAAAATTCAATTGGAAACAGTAAATAAAATAATAGAAAAATTAAAACTCGAAAAAGAAAAAGTAGGGGTTGGAGCCTACGCTATTGCAAAAAGTGTAAAAAGCATTTCTAAAGATCCAAATGGAGCAATAATTATAGATATAGGTGCAGGGACTACGGATGTAGTCGTAGTAAGAAGTGGTGAATTATTAGGAATCAAAATGTTTGGAATTGGGGGTAGGGTTTTTACAAAGAGGATTCAAAAAGAGTATGGATTAACATACACAGAATCTGAGCAAAGAAAGTTAGACTATTCGAATAATAAACTACCTGAAGCTTTAAAATATGAAATAAAAAAGATTTTGAATACCGACGTAAAATCATGGTTAGTTGGTGTTGAATTAGCATTAGAAGATATGGAGGTAGATGAGTATCCACCAAGCATATATATTTGTGGAGGTGGTGCATTATTGCCAGATATAAAAGAAGGAATAATGGAATATCCTTGGATTCAAAGCTTAAACTTTAAAAAACATCCAAGAATAGACTTTTTATATCCAAATAAAATAGATAATGTCACAGACCTAACCAAGTCAGCAATTGAGCCAATAGATGTGCCTCCAATGGCATTAAC
>CAZRHM010000107.1:0-3267 GCA_964599845.1 uncultured Candidatus Saccharibacteria bacterium | reverse complement strand
TAGAACTTCGTGTTTTCTGCTTTTTTAATTAATGAAACGACAAGTTATCTCTGCAAATTTTATTTAATCTAGTAATTGTTTCATAATAAATAATCTTTTTATATTACATTCTATTGTTCTTTAAGTCTGTAAATCAAATTTAACGTTTTTACTGGCACAGTAATTTGCTTCTTATCTTATTAAAAGAGATGGTTCGTTGAAAAAAAATCGCAAATGCCTTGTCAGTAAACTCTTTTCGGTCGACTGGTAAAAATTCTACTAATCATGGGAGAGAGAGAACAGACAATTAGAGAAAGAAGTTTCCTGGACAGTTAATTTAGGAGCGAGACAATGGACTCTTATTATTTAAATTTTCTGAACATTAGAAACAGTTTATTTTCATTAGTTTTTTCAGTTTTAATACTGTATCATAGTATTGTATAAAACAATTGTTGTATAAAATTCAGTTTAAATAGCGTTTTGGTTCGAAAGTAAAAAAATTATATATCAGTAATTACTTTTTTATATATAATTACTTTTTAGTCAAGAAATTGTATATTTAAAAGTGAAAAAACAAGTTTGTTTAGTTGTGTTTTTGTGATATTTTTTGGTAGTATTATTTCGTAATGGTGCGAGGTCGTCGACTGAATCTCACTGATGAGCAGAGAGTTCTACATAGACGTCAACAGAATGCTGAATCACAAAGAAGATCCAGAAGTGCCAAGAAGGCACGAGTGTAACTTGAAAATTCATCCGAGATAAATGATATTGAGTCCGAAACAGAAAGCCTGGTAAGAGTAGTGATTGATGAGAGTCAATCTGATTCTTCAATTTTTCATGGTAATAATAATAATGATGATCACAATTTGATCAGGAATTCATCTCCAGATATTACTTTCGGTCCACCAGGTGATCAAAATATACTTCATCCTGTCGAACCTCGGAGACGGGGTAGACCACGGTTGACGGAAATTGAAAGAGAGCGGAGAAGACAAGAGGGAAATAGGATCCAAGCTCAAAGAAATAGAGATAATCGAATTAATTTTACTGAGGAAGGAAGAGAAATAGAGAATCTAAATTCTAGATCAAGAATGAGGAACCTTAGGCGTTCACAAGATTTTCTCTGCGGTGGTGGAGATTTCTTATCTGACGATCTTCCTCCTCATTACTGTGGAAAAATGGACGTCACTTGCACTCATTGCAGTGCCAAACATTTTCAAGGAGAGAAAGTGAGTAATAAAGGTTCTTCTTTTCATCTTTGCTGTCAACATGGACAAGTAAAACTTGATCCGTTACTTCCATACCCTTCAGAACTTCTTGATTTATTTAAAATAAAATCCTTCAGAGACAATATCCGATTATACAATAATATTCATTCTTTCGCTTTTTTAATACCAATATTATAAATTTTAGATCTCGAGGTCCAGGCCCATTTTCATTTATTGTCCAAGGACAAGTTTATTATGCCATTAATGGCGCTTTGAATCATGAGGAAAATCAGAGTCCTAGATATGGACAAATCTACATTATTGATGATCTTGACACTGCAGTAGATTATAGGAATAGGAGATTCACTGAATTAGATAGAGACATAACTGATACAATTACTCGAGTTTTAACCGAAATTAATGTTCATGCACAAGCTTTTCAAATGTTTCAACAAGAGTATCTTTTTGAACAAGAGAAAGAATTTCCTCAAGAGCTTTTCTTACACTTTGGTATTAAGCAAGGAACGGATATTCGAAGATATAATCTAAGAACTTCTAATGAAGTTGCGGCGGTTTTTGCCACAAACTCCGATGGTGAAATCCCAGATTCATACGTTACTATATGTGATAAATTTACAAAACAACTACAATTTGTGAATTCCCTTGACCCTAATGTTGATCCTTGGATCTACCCTATTTTATTTCCTCACGGAACACCCGGGTGGAATACTAAAATGTTTCTTGAAAATTCTAGAAAATTAACCAGAAATGCTTACACAAAATATAGACTGCGGATATTAGATAATCATTTTAGTCCAATTTTAAATGGTGGACGCCTTTTTCAACAATATTTAGTTGATAGCTATCTGAAAATTGAGAAAGAAAGAATTGCATACATAATTAAAAATCAAAAAGTAATTAGGTCAGATAAATATGTAAATGTTCAACAAGCATTAAATAATATAGCAGCTAATGAACATAGAATTGAAATAGGGAAAGTAATTATTCTCCCTTCCACTTTCATTGGATCACCAAGATATATGGAAGAGAATTTCCAAGATTCAATGGCTATAGTACGAAAATTTGGTAAACCAGATTTATTTTTGACAATGACGTGTAATCAAAAGTGGAGAGAGATAACTGAAAACTTACTTCCAGGACAAGAACCTGCAGATCGACCAGATTTAGTTGTCAGGGTATTTAACCAAAAGGTCAAATTCTTATTAAATATAATAACTAAAAAAGCTTTTTTTGGAGTCTGTACAGGATGGGTATATACTATTGAATTCCAAAAAAGAGGATTACCCCATATTCATCTTTTAATTACATTAGCTTCAGAGTATAAATTAAGAAATTCTGATACAATTGATAAATATATCAGTGCTGAACTTCCGGATCCTAATTCTTATCCTCAACTAAGGGAAATTGTGATTAAACATATGTTACATGGTCCTTGCAGTGATCGCTGTATAGTAAATGGAAAATGTTCTAAAAAATATCCAAAAACTTTTCAAGAAGAAACAACCATAGAAATTGATAGATATCCTCAGTACAAAAGGAGAAATAACAATGATTAAATAATTAAAAACCAATTTAAATTTGATAATAGACATGTTGTTCCTTACTGTCCAAAACTTTTAGCTTTGTTAAATTGCCATGTGAACGTTGAAATTGCTTCAAGTATATCATCTGTTAAGTATATATTTAAATATATATTCAAAGGACATGATAGAGCAGCTTTTCGGATTGATGATAATGGTGTAATTAATTATAACGAATGTGATTCATTTACTGACAGTAGATATATCGGTGCATGTGAAGCTGCATGGAGAATATTTAATTTTAACTTACATGATAAAAGTCATAGTGTTACAAGATTACCTATTCATCTTCCAAATGAACAAAGTGTAAATTTTGTAGATGATTTTGATGAAGAAAGTATTAGAAATGCTCTTCAAAAAGAAACTATGCTGTTAGAATATTTTGAGTTAAATAAAATAGATCCTGATGCAAGAAATCTACTTTATAATCAAATCCCTGAGAAATATGTCTGGAAACAAATTATTGTTAACAGAGTAAA
>CAZRHM010000106.1:0-3314 GCA_964599845.1 uncultured Candidatus Saccharibacteria bacterium | reverse complement strand
AAAAACAAGGCTTTGGAAAAATCTTAAATACTTCTTCAATTAGAGGTTGGGAACATGGCGGAAGAAGTGAAGTTTATGCTGCTTCAAAAGCAGGTTTAAATAGTTTTACTAGAAGTTTAGCAAAATCACTTGCTCCAGATATTCAAGTCAATGCTGTAGCCCCTGGCTTTGTAAAAACACGAAATTACGACAACTTTGACGATGATTTAATACAATCTTTTATGGATCAAACCTACTTAAAAAAATTCGTGAAAGCGGAAGAAATTGCAGATGCCTTTGTATTTTTAGCAAAAAATGATGCAATGACAGGTCAAGTAATATATGTTGATGCTGGATTTACGCTAAAATAAATTTCTATCGATAAATATGTACAAAGGTTCAAAAAAACCAAATATCAAAATTTTTTATCCTGAAAATATTGTTGCAGATGATGTAGGTAAACTAAAACATGCAGGAATAAAAGAAGATAAAGTAGTTTGGGTTTCTAATAAAAAAGATTATGCCATGGCATTTGCAATGTTAATGGGCAAAGTGAAATTTGGAATGTTTTATAGAGACAATAAAAAACCTATTCTAAGCATTGGAACAATTGATCCAGAAAAAGTACTAAACCTTGATGAAAAGTTTTATCTATATGAATTAGAAGACGCAGAATATATTGATGTGATGGGCCCTGAAAAAGTATCCTTGAAACCTGTTAATGTGCTAAATGTTGAAACATATACAATTAAGGATGTTGCCAAACAATTTGAGATTTACAAACCACAAAAATGGGTAATTTAAATTTACAATCTTCCGAATGAACAAATACAAAGAAATAATAGAATTTATAAATATTGCCGAAGGTCTTAAACGAGAACTCAGACATTCTTGGCTAAGTGATGGCAGACGTGAATCAGTTGCAGAACACACATGGAGCATGTCGCTTTTAGCATTCTTACTTTTTGACGAAATAGATATAGAACTTGATCAATTAAGAGTTTTAAAAATGATAATTATTCATGATATGGCCGAAATTTATGCAGGAGATATTCCATCCTTTAACACAGTGACAGAAGAAAGCAAAAGACAAAAAGAAATTGATGAAAGAAAAGCTCTAGAAAAACTACTGAGCAAACTTTCGAGTAAAAAGTTAAAAAAAGAAATTGAAGATTTGTGGGAAGAGTTTGAAGCTAAAGAAACACCCGAAGCAAAATTCGCTCAAGCATGCGACAAAGCCGATGCAATTATTCAGCATAATAACGCACATATTGATTCATTTGAACAAGGAGACTACGATTTAAATCCATACTACAAAGATCAGTTATTTAATTTCAGCAAAATAATTCGTGCGCTAAAAGATCAATTGGATATTGATACAATGGAAAAAATAGAGAAAGAAGGAGATATTACAAGAGTTTCGGAGGAGCACAGAAAAAAATGGGAAGGTGTTAAAAAAATAGTACTATAAGATAGATTTAAAAATTATACAAATACCATTCAAATTTTTAAAAACCATATAGCCATTATTTAAATAAAATTTCCGTACATCCTCATATTCTGCATCACTACTCGGATGAAAAACTCCTTCAATTCTTGCACAGCTGTTTTGTATAGCTAAACTTTCTATAACTTCTAGAAATGCTCTCCCTAAACCCTTTCTCCTATTATCGGGACTAACATATAGGTGATCAAGATACAAAACAGGCATAAAATCTCCGACCATGTATGCTTGAACATAGTTCCCAGAGGACGGATCTCCATCTACAGGCTGTTCTCCATAGAATATCTTGTTACCATTATCCATATTCAGATTTTACCACCTCACAGTAAAAATTCTATAGTAAAATATTCTTATGAAACTAACAAAACTAATCCACTCTACTCTGCTTTTTGAATATAAAAATACAAGAATCCTGTTTGATCCTGGAGAATACTTGATTGAAGAAGCGATAAATAATCTTAAAAATATTGAGTTAATATTAATAACCCATAACCACCCCGATCATATAGAGGTTGCGATTTTAAAACAAATTCTTGCTCAAAACAAAAATGCAAAAATAATAACAAATACAGAAGTTTCTAAACTACTGTCGGACGAACAAATTGAATCGGAGACTTGTGATGGTGGTAACGAAACTGAATTTAATGACATTAAAATCAAATCCTTTGAATTTAGTCATATTGAAATTTGGAAAGATATAACATTGCCACAAAACACAGCGTATCTTCTGGACAGCGTACTATATAATCCTGGAGATTCATTTGGAGTTATAGAAAATGAAGCAAAAATCTGTACATTTATGATTACAGGTCCTGGCACACCAATAAAAAGTGCTATGGAATTTGCAATTGAACAAAAAATGAAATTGGGCGTTGGGATACACGACGGTATGTTAAACAGAAAAACAGGTAGCCACGTAGTACCTGAAAATTTTTTAAGTAAATATGGAAAAAATTATAGAAATTTAAATGCAGGTGAAAGTATTACTTTGAAATAAAGCCCTGCTTCACTTGACACTCTGTTAAAACACTGAGTATAATATGAGTGATTAATGCTCTAAAATGAGTACTCAGAGACTACAAATAACATTAGATAAAAAAGTAATTGATAAGGCTAAACAAAGAACAGCAGCTAAAGGAACCAATATTAATGATTTGGTTAGGGTCTTTATATATAATTTAGCACATAAAGAATTTGATTTTTCAGTTAGCTTTAACGATCGTGAAATTAGTTTAGAGCGAGAAAAAAAACTTAAAGAATTCTACAACGAGTCCAAAGCTTCCCAAAGCAAAGCATACACAAATGCTGACGACATGATAAAAGATCTAATGGAATGAAAAAGATCTACCTATCAAAAGAATTTGTAAAGAATTTTAAAAAGCGAATAATTATAAATCACAACTTGTTAGATCGTTATAAACATCGGGTAGATATGTTCATCGCTAATGAATCACCTCCTCAACTAAAAGATCATACACTAAAGGGAAGTATGTTTGGACTTCGGTGGTTTTCAATAACAGGTGATGTGCGTGTGATTTACAAAAAAGACGATACAGGTTACTATTTTTTAGATATCGGAACACATAATCAGGTTTATTAAAGCATGAAATTATTTTTAGCATCAGAAGCAAAACATCCAAAAACAGTTGAAGATATTAAAGAATTTATTGGTGACTTAAAAAATTGTAGACTACTATACATCCCAACTGCAGCAAATGGTAAAACTAACCCACAATGGCAAACTGGTGGGTCGTACAATACTTTTAGTAACTTAGGTACAAAATTTGAAGTAATGGAACTTGAGCGTAACGAAAGCGATGTAATAAAAACT
>CAZRHM010000105.1:0-3316 GCA_964599845.1 uncultured Candidatus Saccharibacteria bacterium | reverse complement strand
TTTGCATATCCTACATTATGTAGGATATGCATTAATATGACAAGTTATTCTTTTGCCTCTTCTGTAGATTCAGCTGATTCGGATCCTTCTGTAGATTCAGCTCCTTCTGTACCTTCTTCTCCTTCACCTTCTGCTTCTACTGGTGTTTCCTCGACTATTTCTTTTTGTGCAGCTGCAATATATACAACAGCAGATGTTTCGTCTACTGAGCTATCCAGCTCTACGTCTTCTGGAAGTTTAATTCCATCCTCTATAGAAATTGCATCTCCTGTATTTTCTAAAGTTTCAATACTAACTTCAAAGTGGTCTGGAAGATCTTTAGGAAAACAATAAACTCTAAGAGTATCCATTTGTTGAACAAGAAACCCTAGATTATTCTTAATAGCTGGTGATTCACCTGTAAGTACAATTGGTACTTCAACATTAATTTTTCTATCTTCATCGATAGCGTATAAACTTGCATCAATAACAAAATCTTTTGTTGGATGAAAATTAATATCTTTAACAAGAACTTTCATTTTTTTATCGTTTCCTTCGAGCTCAAGATCAAAGAACTTTGAATACCCAACTTTATCAAAAAGTTTTAAAAAATCTTTTGCATTAAATTCAATATTTTTAGCTTCTACTTTTGGACCGAATATTGAAGCTGGAGTTTTACCCTCGTTTCTAAGATGTTTCACTTTTTTTCCAGTTATCTCTCTTAGTTTAGCTTTTAGTGTCATTTTGTTTATTTAATAAATTATTTTTGGATACCTTTGTGGTAATTAGTGTTTGAAGTATAACGAATAGGTTCGTTGTAATCAAGTATATTCCAAGTCCTGATGGTAAGCTGTAAGATATAAACATAAAGAATATTGGCATAATCATTGCAGCTTGTTGGGTAGATCTTTGCATAATTTCACCAAAATCTTCTGGTTCGTCTGCACTCTTCTTCTTTTTCTTCTTACCTTCCTTTTTATTTTCAGCTCTTTTAGCTGCTGATCTAGCTGTTAGCAATCTTGTAGAAAAAAACTGAGTTGCGCCTACTAAAAGTACTAGAGCAATATATGGAATTATCTGAGGAAAGCCCGAAATTTGCGCAGCTCCTAATTTTAAATCAAGAATATTTAAAAAATTTGAGTTTAGAATATAGTCTTCAGCAAAAGTTGGCATAAATGAGTATGCTATTTGATTAAAACCTTCCACACCATTTCTGACAATCTCATCTATTGCTCTATAGATAAATATAAAAAGAATTAGCTGAAAGATTAATGGCAAACAACCTCCAAGCTGAGCTGGCAGGTATTCCTGTTGCAGTTTAATAAGTTCTTGCTGTTGCTTCTCTTTATTTTTTTTAAATTTCTTTTTAATTTCGTTACTTTTTTCGGTAAATTCTCTGCTCTTTTCTGCCATTAACATTTGTCTACGTGTTAAAGGAATAAGTATTATCCTTGAAACCAAAGCAATTGCAATTATTGCAAACCCTAAATTAGAACCTAATAAGTTATAGAAAACAACTATTAAGTTAAAAATTGGTTGAAATAATAATGTATCAAAAATATTCATTGAATTTATTAATCTTTTGAATTATAAGCTATCTGTTATTGTTAGTCTATCTACAATCACCAGTATAATTAAACAAAAAATCCCGAAACTTAATTCGGGATCTTTTGGTGGAGATGACGGGTTGCCCCGTGTCCAGCATAATAAAAATTTCCAAATCTACAAGTTTATTTTGATTTAAGTACTATAACGAATAAAAATCAAACAAAAACTCATTAAAGTGTTTATGTTAAGCTTGAAAATATTGTCATAAACAAAAACAATATTTTTGCATTCCAGCTATATGACCGCCATTTTAAAAACTCACCGGAACCAGTTTTTAAATGACGCTAACTTACTATTGTATTCGGTTAGTGTAAACAACTATATTAAGCAATGTTGTAAAGTGGTTGAACGCTGAAAGCGTTAACTACATTTGCGACAGAATCTTTAAATGAGTTGAATACATTTGCAACTTTTTGAGTTACATTTGTTTTTCCTTGAGAATTTTTACAGAGTACACAAAGCTCCTCTGACTTGCATTAAAAACTTTACAATACTGTCGAATAAACATCCCCGGATAAAGTTTTCTCTATCCGCAGATGTTTATTCTTTTTTAAAGTACACATAATTATAGCATTTTTAGTAAAATTCTTCACCTATTTCTCGCTCTATAACCTTTCTGGCAAAAGTAATACTTGTTACTTCTTTTGCGCCTGCCTGCTTTAACATTTTTGCAGCTTCATTTAATGTTGCACCTGTTGTAAAAACATCGTCAATTAACAATATGTTTCTATTTTTTACATAGCTTTTATTTATAACTCTAAAGGTGTCTTTTATATTATTTAATCGAGACTCCCTTTTACTACCCCTTTGTGATTTAGTATGTATAGTTTTTTGAAGCAGATTTATAGGTTCTAATTTTAAATTCTCACATAAATTTGTTGCAATAATCTGTGACTGGTTAAAACCTCTGCTATTTAACTTGGTTGTATGCAAAGGGATGTACGAAACAACAAAATCTTTTAAACTAATTTTATTACTTAGAACATATTCGATAATAATATTACTAAGCTCATTAAGAATTTCGTAATAACCTTTATATTTTGCATAATTCAAAATCATTTGTGGAAATTTATTATAATTAACAATAAAAATATTGCCATTTAAATACGTGTATTGCTCACAATCTGTGTGTAAATACTTTATTTTTTTACTATTTAAAACTTCTTTACCACAAACAACACAAATTCGTTTAAAATTAATTGGAAAATATGATTTAAAACAGTCTTTACAAATATACAAATTGGGCTTTGAACAAAACAGGCATAGTTTAGGGTAAAAAAAATTTATTAAAGTATTTTTCATGAATAAAATTTTGGGTATAGATTTTGGTACAAAAAAAACTGGTATAGCAGTTTCGGACGAAAACGAAAACATTGCTTTCCCCTATTCGACTATTAGGCACCAAAACGTTACTGAATTAGTAACCCAAATTAATGATATTATAAAAAAAGAAAATATTAAACACATTGTAATTGGTTATCCTGAAGATGCTTACGTATATAATGAATTGATAAATAACATTGACGAATTTATAGAAATATTACTAGGCACAATAAAAGACCTAGAAATTACTAAATGGAATGAAGTTATGACTTCAAGTTTAGCAAGACAAAGTTTTAAAAGTATTAATATAAATAAAAAAGTAGTTGATTCTGAAGCAGCAAGAATAATTCTTCAAGAATTTTTAGATTTTAAAAAAGAATAATGCAAGCATCTAGAAACCGTATAA
>CAZRHM010000104.1:0-3339 GCA_964599845.1 uncultured Candidatus Saccharibacteria bacterium | reverse complement strand
AGCCGAACTGGAAGAGGCGAGATTGCTCAAACAGGAGGCTGTGGAAGAAGCCGAATCCTATCGTCAACAGCGCAGGGAGTTAGACAATTATCGCGAGGCCTTGTTGTCGGAAGCCAGAGAAGAAGTTGACACGTGGCGCAAAGACACGATCAGCAAAGCGCGTGAGGAGATTGCTGAGGCACGTACAAGCTGGCACAAAAGTGTTGTGGCAGAGAAGCAGGCATTTATGCAGGAACTCCGTCAGAGTGTTGGCAGCCAGGTAATCAGGATCAGTCGCCGGGCTTTAGCTGACATGGCGGACACCGAACTGGAGCAGCAAATGATTGCCGTATTTTTGCAGCGGCTGAACGCTTTGGACGAGTCTGAACGCGCCATGCTGCGGCAGTCTGTGGATCGATCCGGGGGCGAACTGGTGCTGCGCAGCGCGTTCGACATCCCGCTGGATACCCGCCAGCTCGTCCTGCAGAATATTCGCCGCAACATTGCCCCTGACGTTGAGATGCGCTTCGAGGTGATCCCCGGTTTGTTATGTGGCATAGAGATGAGCAGCCAGGATTATAAACTGGCCTGGACACTGGATGACTATCTGGTTTCGCTGGAAGAGAATCTGTCTGAGACCCTGAGTGAAGTCACGGAGCGAGAGCGGCATGTCCAATAATGAATCGCTGGCAGCGGTGGTGGATGATGCCCTTCATGCTGTTGATGATGTGCTGGAAAATCATCGCGCAAAGCTGACCGTCCGTCAGACAGGGACGGTCAATTACATTGGCCATGGCATTGCCCGTGTCAGTGGGCTGCCGGATGTGAAATCGGAGGAACTGGTGCGCTTCCCCGGCGATGTGCTGGGGATGGCTTTTAACCTGGACCCGTCCGAGATTGGGGTTATCCTGCTCGATGAAGGTAAACACCTGCGCGCCGGCGATGAAGTTCGCAGAACCGGGCGCGTGCTCGATGTGGGAGTGGGTGAGGGCTTGCTGGGTCGGGTCGTGGATCCGCTGGGCCGGCCGCTGGATAATCGAGGACGGGTGCGCGCTGTGCTGCGGCAGCCCATTGAGCATGAAGCGCCCCCGATTCTGCACCGCACCCCGGTGACGGTTCCCCTGCAAACCGGAATCAAGGTGATTGACGCTACCATCCCGATTGGGCGGGGCCAGCGCGAACTGATCCTGGGAGACCGGCAAACCGGCAAGACGGCTATTGCCCTGGATACCATCCTGCATCAGAAGGGTAAGGGGGTGATCTGCGTTTATTGTGCAATCGGCCAGCGCAGTTCTGCTGTGGCCCGTCTGGCGGCTGATCTGCGCGATCATCAGGCTATGGATTACTGCGTCGTCGTGGTTGCTGCCGGAGAAGAGCCTCCGGGACTGCAATACATCGCGCCGTATGCCGCGACCACTATCGCCGAATATTTTGTAGCGCAGGGTGATGCTGTGCTGATTGTCTATGACGACCTGACGCGCCATGCCTGGGCCTATCGCGAACTGTCACTGCTGCTGCGTCGTCCTCCGGGGCGCGAGGCGTTTCCTGGCGATATTTTTTACATTCACTCCCGTTTGCTGGAACGTGCCACAGCGTTAAAGCCGGAGTATGGCGGGGGCAGCCTGACCGCGCTGCCCATTGTCGAAACTGAAGCGCAGAACTTATCGGGTTACATTCCGACGAATCTGATTTCCATTACCGATGGGCAGATATATCTCTCACCAGAACTGTTTCGAAGGGGGAATTTGCCCGCGATTGATATTGGCAAATCTGTATCGCGTGTCGGTGGACAGGCTCAACTGGAGGCGTACCGGGCGGTATCGGGCGACCTTCGATTGTCTTATTCGCAGTTTGAAGAACTGGAGTCATTCGCCCGCTTTGGCACACGGCTGGATAAAGAAACCCGCAGGACAATTGAACATGGACGGCGTGTGCGGGAAATCCTCAAACAAAATCAATATCAGACGATCCCGGTTGCAGAGCAGATCGCTGTGCTGCTGGCCGTGACGGAAGGCCGGCTGGCGGATATCCCGATCAGCCGGATGGCCGAAGCTGAAGCAGCCATCCGTAAAGCGGTGGTCGAACAATTGCCGGACATCTGCCACCGTATTACTGCCGGAGAGCCGCTCCAGGATGAGGATCGTGAAGCCCTGCTGAGCGTATCAAGGGCAGCCCTGGAACCCCTTCGCGAGGTATCTGATGGAGACGACTGAGTCTATCAAGCGGCGCATTGGTAACACAGAAGACCTGTTATCTATCGTCAAAACGATGAAAACGCTGGCCGCGATTAACATCCGGCAGTATGAGAAAGCAGTAGAATCTCTCGCAGATTATTACGAGGCGATTGAGATGGGCTTTCAGGTGCTGCTGCACAATACACCACAAGCGATCTTGCCTGTGGAACCTGTGCCGGATGGTTATACGGGTGTGGTTATCTTTGGTTCTGACCAGGGGATGTGTGGGCAGTTCAATGAACAGATTGCGACAATGGCTTTCGAGGAGTTGGCGAGGCTGAGAGTTCCCGGATCGCGTCGGGTAATCCTGACGCTGGGTGTACGCCTTACGGCACATCTGGAAGCTGTAGGGCAGACTCTTGACGATACATGGTCTCTTCCGGGGTCAGTCGCAGGCATCACGCCATTGATCCAGGACATCGTGATGAAGATAGATGCATGGCGTGTTCAGCAAGGTATCAACCGGGTCATCCTGTTCCACAACCGTCCACTGTCTGGCGCTGCGTATCAACCCCACATGCTCAATCTTCTGCCCGTGAATCTGGAGCGCTTGAGACGCTTGGCAGGAAGAGAGTGGCCTTCGCGGGTGCTGCCGATGTTCACCATGGAGTGGCAGCAGTTGCTTTCCGCGCTGCTGCGCCAGTATCTGTTTGTTTCAATATATCGCGCATTTGCAGAATCTTTAATGAGTGAAAATGCCAGTCGCCTGGCGACTATGCAATCGGCTGAGCGTAATATTGAAGAGCATCTGGACGAGTTAAATATCCTGTTCCACCAACAGCGTCAGCAGTCGATTACGGAGGAGTTGCTCGATATTGTGTCTGGTTTTGAGGCATTGACAGTGAATTCTCCATCCAATGATTCATCCCGTCGCTGATCTACCCGCTGCGGGTGTTAACTTCCAGTACCGGCTTTACCAGACACATTGCTGTGACCAGTTTTCTGGTGAACATACTCTACGGACTAGGATGGCCCTATTGAAGCTGGCTCAGGCGGCCCCCAATAGCTGTTTGACTACCCACTGATACTCGTTTTTTCGGGGCAAAATAGCGTAGCCAGTGAGGGATCGATCCCCGTCGCTCCCGAATCAGCCATCCGAGTGGTGGCACCTGGCGTCAAGTTACGT
>CAZRHM010000103.1:0-3358 GCA_964599845.1 uncultured Candidatus Saccharibacteria bacterium | reverse complement strand
GAGCAAGAATCTTACCTGGAGATACAGAAGTTACAATTAACTTTACTACTCCATATAAAAAGGAGCCTATTGTAAATATTACACCATTAAACTATATTAATGGTTACGAATTATTGGAAGTAACAAGCTCAGGCTTTAAAATTAAAATATCTGAGATTAGAGAAGAGGAAACAATGTTTCACTGGATAGCCTTTGGATCGGATAGTACTAAGATTATTAATAGCAATGGGGAAATTAGTTTTTAACTGATGTCAATTTACTCAGAGCAACTTTATTCCCCAAGCAGGGTAAGAATCTTGATCAAAACTGCACCTTGCATAGTTTGATTCTCTCTCTTATTTTTGTACATATTGTAGCAAGTAACTAATTGATCTAAATTTTGCAAATTAACTGTGCCATCTCCATTCAAACCTGGTAGATAATTTAATTTTGAAATGTCTTCGTTAGCTTGCTTCATATTTATTATTTTGTTAGTTTTTCGTTTCTTTCCATCACTTTGTGCTACATAAATTCTAAAGCTAACAGAAGCAAACTCGGCTATAATTTCATCATCTTCTGGGAAAATCTTTTTTAATATGACCGCCATATCTAGAGCATTTTCTATTAATACAATATTTTGTGCTGATTTTTCTTTAATCTCTTCCAGATTAATTTTTGTAACTCTTGTACCTTGAATAATACTATCTATTGCTCTACATAAAGTTATTTTACTTGGTGCATTACTTTTGATTACCATACTTTTATAGCTTATAAGGTCATTTTCTTCATCTTTAGTTAGAATTGCTGGCTCACTACTGTTAAATTCTACAAGGTTATTTAATAATTCAAGAACTAGATCGACATATACATAATCAGTGCATGCAAGTGACAATGCAACATACATATTCTTTATGTGGTTATGCTCAGGAAGATTATTAAAAGCAGTTAATAAAAAGGTCGTCTTCTAATTCCATATTCCTTATTAATAGGCCTGGGTTTTAGCAAAAGTCGACGTACCTGTCTCTATTCAATAACAGTTTTGAAAGTACCGCTATTAATTATTCTATCTTCAGACTGCCTGTATAAAATAACTACTTGAGATTGTGGAAAAAGTGCGATTAAATCGTTTTTAGCAGCTGCGTCGTAAAATCCTGGAACACTTTGTCTTAGTTTATTAACGTCTTGCACAACATTTATTTGTGGCGTATCGTTTTCTACAATTGAAATAGAAGATTCTTCTGCTTTTTTAAGAACAGCATCTAATAGTTCTTTCTGAAATTTATTTAATTTTTGTTGCGGTGTTTCACCCTCGTAAATAATTTTATTTTCCGCTTTTCTAAATATAATCATTTTGTCTGTGTAAGCAACCACGTAATCGCCATTTTGGGCATCTTCATAAACCTCTGCTTGAAATTGATTTTCTTTTTTTAAAGCATCAACATCCGATATTGTAGCTACAAGTGGATTTTCTGATTCGTTTACTGTTGTCATTTCCGCAACCTTAGCAGCAACCTTATCAGCTTCAGTTTGTTTAATAAATGGCGGATTAAATAGCAAGTAAACTATTGCTCCAAACATTACTAATATAACAACAAGCAAAAACTGTGTAGAAGATATTAATTTAAGTATATTTAATCTTTTTTTACTTTTAGAAATATTATTCGGGTTAGAATTATTTTGTGTGTAAGGCTGATATTGATTATTCTGCAACTCGGTCATTTTAGTTTCAAATTTAATAACTATACTTTAACAGATTAGAGGACTTGAAAACTTTTTTCAAGTACTATTATTCTATGCCTCTAACAGGTTCTGCTGCATATTAAAAACTTGATAGCTTTCTAATAACAATTTAGCCAATTCATAATTTTGGTTAAATATAATAGTAAGTAGTGGAGAAGCCCCATCTGGAAGTATAAAAAATCTACCATCGTAATGTATATTTAAATTTTCTAACATACAATATTCTATGTATGTTCTAATATATTCTTTGATTCTGTCAATACTCATGTTATCTGCAATATCACTAAGCAGTAAACGAGATTTTTCTGTTTGAAGTCTATACTGTTGGTGATGTAATCTTTCTAAACCTTTTTCTGTGTCTACTATTTCTTCGCACATTATTATAATTCTTACACTTGAGTTTGAAGAAATTTTTAAAAATTGCAACTCTTTAAATATTGTAAAAGCTTTAGTATAATAAGCTTTAACACCTAGACGACTAGTCATCGTTTTGAACTTTGTTCAGGTGAAAGGAAGAAATCTTTAAGGACATAAGGAGAGTAGAACCTTTCGGGTATGCCCGTAATAGCTGTAATGAGTTGCTTGCTAAGTAAGAATCAAGGTGGTACCGCTGCGCTTTAGCAGTCCTTGTTATTTTTGTATTATGTACTTTGTATAAAGTATTATGAATCAAGATCAAGGAATGCATAATTTTAGAGAACTTAATATTTGGCAGAAGTCTAAGCAATTAGCTATTCATATATATAAGATTACATCTAATTTTCCTACAGATGAAAAATTTGGATTAATCGCACAAATCAGAAGAGCTTCAATATCTGTACCAGCAAATATAGCAGAAGGAGCAGGTCGAAAGAGCAAAAAAGATTTCTCTCAGTTTATAAATATAGCCTTGGGATCATTAAATGAAGTATCCACTTTCTTAGAAATTGCCAAAGATCTAAATATTCTTGATGTTAATACTTTTGATAATTTGGAAAAAGAAATAAGACATATAAGCAATATGCTTGGTGCATTTAATAAAGCACTTTTTCGTAATACATAATACAATGTACAAAGTACAGAAATGGATCTTAGAATTTATTTTTTAGAATTTTATACAAATTAAACACTAATTATTATATTAAACGAATGCCATTACCAAACGGACCTTACAACCCAAAGCAAGAAGAAGCAGAAATTTTAAAATTCTGGTTAAAAAATAATTTTTACAAACCTGAATATTCACCGCTTGCAAAAAAAGTTCTTACGCTAGAAGAAATGAAGAGTGACAAACGTGAAGCTTGGTGCTTAATTTGTCCGCCACCTAACGCATACGGGAGACCACACATTGGCAACTTATCTGGTTATGCTTACCAAGATGCAATGGCTAGGTACCAACGAATGAATGGTAAAAAAGTTTTGATGATTCCTGGAAAAGACCATGCAGGGCTTGAAGGTGAAGGTGTTTTTATTAGAGAAATATTAGAAAAAAAGAAGATCAATAAATTTGATCTAAAACGAGAAGAATTTTACAACATGATGATGCAATTCAATTTAGAGAATATGCAATTGGCAAAAAAAGATGAAATGGAGATTGGCCTTTCTGCAGATTTTGACCGTGACAGATTTACTTTAGATCCCAAAATTGTAGATACAGTTC
>CAZRHM010000102.1:0-3367 GCA_964599845.1 uncultured Candidatus Saccharibacteria bacterium | reverse complement strand
ACGATGCCTTTTATCAACTGTACAACAAACGAAGAATGTATTTGAGTAAGTAGTGGGTTGCTTGATAGTCGAGGAATTTAAAAATTTTATTGAGTGGGCGAGTATTATAGTTTATTTAAAATACCATGTCAAGCCATAGGTATCAAACTCAATTATCTTTCTTCCATTATCATAAAAGGGTGCTTCAATCATCACTTTATTTGATTTTTTTAATTTTTCAATAAATTCTTCTGATTCATCAATAAATATAGCATCATTGCTTCTATAGGCAGAAATTTTATACCAAAAATCTATGGGTTCTTCATCGTCGAACTTCACTTTTATATAAGAATCTCTTATAAAATGTGCGTTTTCACTATAAAGAAGAACATGATTGCCATCTTTGTTTTTTAAAACTAAATAAAAAAAAGATCCTCCATTATAAGGAAATTTAAAATTTAAATAATTTTTGGATATGGTATAAGCAACATATTGCTTAGAATTATCCATTTTATTAGTTTCATCAAAATAATACCAAGGTATGTTATCAGATTTTTTAGATTCTTTATCTGCACAAGAAAACAACAATATTAAAAAGAGAATGTTAATTTTATACATAATCATTTACTTTAGATATCTATACAGTGAAAAATTTATTGATAAATAAGAATTGATTTTATTAGAATTTTATCACAAATTATTTAAAAGATTATTGATAATATCCATTATTCTATTAGCATTTAATATAGCGGCTAATAATACTAACGATATTCCGATTACCCAAGGATTTGAAAAAAATATCTTTATCCATCGTGACTTTTTTACCGGTCTCTTATTAGACATTCTGTCTTTTAGGTTACGTCCTTTATCAGTTAGTGTTATTTGTCTTGAACCATACATTTTAGCAATTCCGTTTTCAACAAAATATTTTCGTATATCAAAGATCAATGTTTCATATATTTTTTTGTCGGATTCGGATAAGTCTAATGATTCTTGTAGGTCAAATATTGAGAAATTATCAAAGTTAGGAGCATATTCTATAACCAATGGAATAAAGCGTTTTAAATATTCATCTTTATTGAATTCAGATATTATCCCATATTTATTTAGTTCGATGCTCATTTTTTTTTAACGCTGGACAACTCAAATATATTCATATCCATTTCAAATATTTCGATAAAAATGCGTGTTTTTTATCTTCAGGGTTAAACCTATAAAAACAACTTTCAACCATTTTTACGGTTTAAAGTTAATAATATATTTAAACCATATTGTTTTTATGGAAGCTTAAAATTTGATAATCAAATAATTATGATGTCAGTCCTTGTTTTTTTTCTTTTCAAGAATAAATGTATGTTCAATTGTAAACACCCCATTCCAACCGAAAGATAATGCATTTGAACTAATCAATTCATAACCAATATTTAGGTATTCATCCAAAGCAGATTTTATTGCTACCATATTAGTTGGTATTCCCTTTGTATTATGATTTACAAGGTCAGTTGTAGTTAGATTTCCATTTTCATCTAATATGTGAAGGCTACTCTTCATTGCCACAAAAGAACCATATGTTTCAATAGATTTAATCATAACAGTGTTTGATTCAGTTTGTGAATAGGTAGCTGTTGATAAAAAAACCATTAATAAAAAGAAATACATTTTTTTCATTTTTATTTATTTTTAATGTGTAACAAAAATTTAATTTTTTTAATATTTTATTCTAATTGCTTTTTAATTTCTAAATATTGAAATAGATGTGTTATATGAGATAAGTAACTACTAATGAAATAGATATTAAGAATAGCATCATACCTAAACAGCCTTTTCCTTGTTCAATTTTAACTGATTGAGATGTAAAATCTCCGCTTAAAATTTTAGCTAATGATTGTAAGAAATCACTTTGAGCTTGAGATAAATCCCTAATGTTGACATAATGATTTTTACCTGTATTAAGCGTCTCAACGATTATTTTTGTTTTTTTGTTTTCTATTTCATTTAATGTGATATTCAGATTTCCAGTAGAAAATCCATTCCACGAATTATTTTTAAAAATTGTGAACACATAACTTCCAAAAATATCATTTCTATCTTTTAGTCTAAAATCAGTACCTTCATGAATTTCTGCAAATTCTGCTATAGCTTGTTTTACTTTTTGAATTTCAAATTCTACTATTGACTCATGCTTTGGTATTGGTGTATCTATCATATGAATATATTTTAAAAAATGAAATATAAAATTATAAAGTTCATTTCAATATATTTTACGGATTTCCGTAATATATAATATAATTTACTTTTTTTTACTATTTTTATTATTAATAACAAAATATTTTGATAAAAAACACGGATTAATATCATTAATTTGAGCAAATAATTTTTTGTGAGATTTACAATTTTAAGAATCTAAAATCAACTTTGTTAGCATTAATCATAGCGAAAGCAGATATACTAAATTCCAAACTTTATATCTTCAAGAATCTAGAGACTATAATCTTTGTCTGAAATAGTACCCTGTATGAGAAACTCACCTTTCAAATTGAACGGCAAAATAATTTATATTTTAATTTCAAAAAACAATACAGGTAACAAATTTATTACCTCCATTTGTATTATCAATGAAAGTGATTTATGCCGGAGGTATTTAGAGAAAGAGGATTTGTATTTAAATTTTATTCCAACGACCACGAACCCATACATATACATATTATAAAAGCGGAAAGTGAGGCGGCATTTGAAGTTTCTGAAATAGAAGTGAAAATGAAATTTAATTACGGAATGAAAAACAGTGAATTAAAAATCATAACTACTTTGGTTAAGTAAAATAAAGTGCTGATTATTCGAGTTTGGACAGATTTTTTCATTCATAAAAATAATGATATGATTACGAAAGAGGATATAACTAAGATAAAATTTACTGATGATGCGGTCTATGTAACCTGCAAGGACGGAAAAACAGCAGCATTGCTTTTTAAAGATTTTCCGCAATTGGTAAACGCGACGGAAGCACAAAGGCAGAACTATACGGTTTCGCCCTTTGGCATCCATTGGGAAGACTTGGACGAAGATTTGAGTTTTGACGGATTTTTCAATTACACAAACGAAAAAAACGAAATCGCGGACTTCTTTCGTGAGTTTCCCGAAATCAGTATAGGAAAATTTGCCGAACGTATTGGTATCAGTCCTACAATGCTTCGCCATTATGCTTGTGGCACCAAAGTCCCATCACCAAAAAGAAAAAAAGAAATTCAAACTACCATTCACAACATTGCTAAAAAATTAGCGGATTTTCAGCTAATACATTAAAAAAGCTTCTTCACAAATCAAACACCGAACTGCGTTTGGTATAAATTAAATCCTTGATTTTTAACCAAAAAGCTAGTGTCAGGTA
>CAZRHM010000101.1:0-3378 GCA_964599845.1 uncultured Candidatus Saccharibacteria bacterium | reverse complement strand
AAATTCTAAAACGTTACGAACCCAAACCCCAGAGTAAGTTTGTTTGAAACAAGCATCAGCTTCTGCTGCGCTTTTAGTAGATGTTGCAAACTTCACCTGCCGCAATTTTACTAATTTTATTTTTACCTTTATATTATTGGTAGTCCCAAGGGGAATCGAACCCCTATCGAGAGAGTGAAAATCTCCAATCCTAGCCGTTAGACGATGGGACCATTTCTACCTAACTGTTATGCTCAAACTCCCACTTATAAACCTAAGAACAAGTGTCGAGGAATTCCAAATAGAAAATAGTAGAGCCTCCTGACAGAGTTGCACTGTCTTTTCAGGGTTACAAATCCTGTACATCACTACCAATGTTTAGGAGGCGTTAAAGATAGCACTAACAAAACTATGTAAACATATATCTTATTAATGCTATCTTCGTTTTTATTTTACTCTAGCAGCTCTGTAGTTGAAGCGCTAATAGATGGACTGCTGAGATTGTTTTTTACCAAAACAACTCCAAGTGTTACCGATGCAACGACAGTACACATTATAGCTGGTGGACTTGCAATTGGCAAAGCCAAAACCAACAAAGGCCAAACATATAGTGGTGTTTTATTTTTAGTCATTATTTATAATTAAACCGCAGGTTCTGGTACAGCAGCTGTATTTTCTTGAACAGTAGATGGGTACGCCATCTTTAACTGTAAAATAATATTTTTATTATGAGTATCTGCCGCACCCATAATTAGAAAAAGATCAATCAACCACCAGAATCCTAACATACCTAATGTAAATAGTTTCAAAACACCAAGGGCAACTTGGCCCAAATAAAACCTATCAACACCAAGATGACCAAGAAAAAATGAAAGTATAAAAGCTGTTGAGCGATTCTTCTTTTGTTCCTGAAATGCAAACTGAAATTCAGTTCTACGATTTTCTGGAACACTATTCATTGCATGGACAAGCATCAAATTAGTAGGGTCAGACATATTTTTTTTTTATTTATTTTTTATTTTGTTTGTTTGTTTGTTTGTTTGTTTTATATTTATTATTAATCTTTTTCAATATTTGCAAGGCTCTCTTCTACAAAATCTAACCCATACGTAGCTCTTTGACGCATAGACTCTCTAGTAACTTTGCGGTCTTTATCTGCCACCTCCCAATCCCCACCTCCGGATAAACAATCCTTCATATAAGAATCATTATCTAGGTTTCTAACATTGTAGTAACTGGAATTTAATACAATATTAACCCCGTTTTCATTTACTTTTTTGGGAAGAGCACAAGTTGCTAATACAACCTTATCTTTAAATTGTTTATTGCAAGTTTTAGCAATAACAATAGTATTTTCACTAATTGTTTTTACAATCTTTTCTACAATCTTTTCTTTATTTTCAGAAAACTTTTTATAAAACTCATTAAAATTATTTGGATCATTTGGTGCAAAAACTATATCAACACACTCATCTAAATTATCTTTTTTAAAAGATGCTGTCGATATGGTAATAGACTTTTCTTCAGGAACAGTGGTAGCTACAATAACCATTTCAGGAACAGTGGTAGTTACAACAGCCGGTGTGGATTCAGTTACAGCCGTAGAAGTCTTTGTATTTGTTTTTGCCTTTTCTTTATTTAATCTATCTCTTGAAGAGACCACAATAACCATAAGCACAGCTATAACAAGTGCTACCCAAAGCCAAATAGATACTTTTTTCTTATCAGTATTTTCCATAATAATTATCCTTCTTATTAATTATCCTTCTTATTAATTATCAAACGGCTTCCTTCAACAACATTTTATATACAACCTTAATCTTTTTCAATATTTGCAAGGCTCTCTTCTATAAAATCTAACCCATACGTAGCTCTTTGACGCATATACTCTCTAGTAACTTTGTGGTCTTTATCTGCCACCTCCCAATCCCCATCTCTGGATAAACAATCCTTCATATAAGAATCATTATCTAGGTTTCTAACATTGTAGTAACTGGAATTTAATACAATATTAACCCCGTTTTCATTTACTTTTTTGGGAAGAGCACAAGTTGCTAATACAACCTTATCTTTAAATTGTTTATTGCAAGTTTTAGCAATAACAATAGTATTTTCACTAATTGTTTTTACAATCTTTTCTACAATCTTTTCTTTATTTTCAGAAAACTTTTTATAAAACTCATTAAAATTATTTGGATCATTTGGTGCAAAAACTATATCAACACACTCATCTAAATTATCTTTTTTAAAAGATGCTGTCGATATGGTAATAGACTTTTCTTCAGGAACAGTGGTAGCTACAATAACCATTTCAGGAACAGTGGTAGTTACAACAGCCGGTGTGGATTCAGTTACAGCCGTAGAAGTCTTTGTATTTGTTTTTGCCTTTTCTTTATTTAATCTATCTCTTGAAGAGACCACAATAACCATAAGCACAGCTATAACAAGTGCTACCCAAAGCCAAATAGATACTTTTTTCTTATCAGTATTTTCCATAATAATTATCCTTCTTATTAATTATCCTTCTTATTAATTATCAAACGGCTTCCTTCAACAACATTTTATATACAACCTTTATAATAATTGCTTAAATATAAGAAAGGTATATGTGAAAAGCACTATGTGTGCGTACTGTGGCAAATTAAGGTAACATTAAAGATAGCAATAAATATATTTTATAATATTACTATCTCTGTGCCTCATGTAGGACTCGAACCTACAACTAGCGGATTAAAAGTCCGTTACTCTGCCAATTGAGTTAATGAGGCATATATCATGTATAATTTAATTTACATGATATTAATTTTAATTATTTACTTACACAACCTGTATGCTTAAACTCACTAGCTCTATAAATATATCCAGGACATTTTGAATAACAACATTTGTGAAATTCTATAGCCCAAACGCCAGCCCCTGGTGCAATATTACTAATTGTATTAGCCTTGCTCTCTGCCTCTTCTTTTGAATCGGCCTCTACTCTGGCTAGTAATGGATCTCCTTGTGATTTAGCATACTCCCTATCACTATAAAAAATTCCAAAAACCTTTTTCATATTACCTTAAAATCTTTACTTCCACAAGTATCAGGATCAATTGCCTCCTTCATAAGCTGCCATGCCTTTTTTTAAATGATCAGAGGCTTCTTCAAGTTTTTCATCAGCGTTTGTTCTTACTGACATGTTTTAAAAATCCCTTCAACCTCGCTATGATGATCGCCAGCATCACAAAAACATACAGCCTTACCAACCAAAGAGCTAACTTCATCATCGCTTGGCCAAGGCGTCATGTCAATACCTAAATCATCTAAAATTGGCTCTGGCTGGCGTACAGATAATTTAGTCTGTTCATTATCTAGCCAATCATAATTCCAAATAAATCCATTACATTCAAATGTTTG
>CAZRHM010000100.1:0-3400 GCA_964599845.1 uncultured Candidatus Saccharibacteria bacterium | reverse complement strand
ACTAGAGCAGAAGTGTCTGACGTAGCTACAGCAGTAATGCTGGGAACAGATGCTGTTATGCTTTCGGCAGAAAGCTCAGTAGGGAAATACCCCGTAGAAGCAGTTAAGTTTTTAACTAGTATATCTAAAGTTGCAGAAGATGAATTAAAACCAAGAATAATTCAAACAAAAGCATTATCTTCCTCTAGTGCTGATGCAATTACAAAAGCAGCTGCAGAAATGTGTCAAAATCTTGAAACAGAAATTTCGGCAGTGATTGTAGTTTCAAAGTCTGGAACTACAGCAAGATTATTGGCAAGACACGGCGTTACCCAACCGATTTATGCATTTACATCGAACAGCTTTAATATGAGGACTTTAATGCTGAGCAGAGGTATTGTTAGAGCATTTGTGTTTGAAGGAATAGACTCTAAAAGCCCAGATTATAATAGAGATAGAGCAATAGAAATAATAAAAGAGAGGATATTAGACAATAATATTGTTAAAAAGGGAGAAAAAGTATTATTTATAGGAAAAACCCCCATTAGTTATGAGGGCTTCTTTCCAAATTTATTCGAGGTTATTGTGGTTTAAGCTTCAGTGCTTACAGGAGCATTAACTATTGTGCCGTTATCATCTATTGTTAGTACTCCATCCGCTAACCCAAAAATTACTTTTTGAGTATATATATCTAAATCTTCTATTCCTTTTAATCCACTAACATATTCCATAAAATCTTGTATGATATTTACATGCCCATAAGAATCTATAACATGTTGATATGGGCCAATAAGATCTTTTGGTAAGGTCATAACGGGCTTAAGATCAGGTAGCCTTGCATCTAAAGATATATTGAAATTGAATATACTCATTTCTATTTTTTAACTAGACAATTATACTAAAAATTTATAGTGCCGTCAAGTTCTGGCATCAAAGTTTATTGAGTCAAGATTTGTTTTCTATATATACATATATTCTATTTTAGTATTAATTTTATTTGAAAACAATAATATTGCTTGGTCTTAGGGTTTAAGCTGATATAAGAGTGATCTCACCTCACCTCACCTCACGTACAGTAGGAGGAGAATAAAACTTGGCAATCATTAGCCTGTCAGAATTGATATGATAGTAATATAGAAGCTTTATGGGTAATACAAAAAGTGGGTCATATCCGCTAGCGGCCGACAGGCGAGGAATGAACTTCTTACTAAAGAAGTGAATGCCAAGCTTTTCTGAGGTAGGCAGACAATCTCGGGAGATTGTCCCGATATATATCGGGTTCGCATTGCTAAAGCAATACTCTTCGTCTCGATTCATTGAGAACCCGACTATATTTGGCATAAATCTCTAACTACGATATATTTTTCAAAGTTGTGAACCTACAACTTAAATAATCTCTCAATCTCCATTAACCTGTTATATTTACTAACTCTTTCTCCTCGAGTTGGGCCAACTTTAACAAAGTCAGAGCCTACTGCTACGGCTAAATCTATCATTGCGGTATCGTTAGTTTCTCCTCCACCTCTGTGTGATGTTATTGTACTAATTCCATTTTCTTGAGCTAGTTTACAACAGTTAACAGTTTCGGTAAGTGTTCCAATTTGATTTAGTTTGATTAATATTGAGCTAATAGCATTTTTTTGTATTGCCATTGTTAACCTTTTTGTATTGGTTACTGTTAAATCGTCACCAACAAGTTTTACATTATGTGAATCGCAGATTTTTTTTAATTCCACCCACGATTCCCAGTCATCTTCATCATGACCATCTTCAAATGTAACTATTGGATATTTTTTAAACCAATCTTCATAAACAGCAGAAACTTCCTCACCAGTTAAGGACTTACCATCTACCTTAAGTTCATATTTTCCATTTTTGTAATATTCACTTGCCGCAGCATCTACAGAAATTGCAATCTCTTCTTCGGGCTTATATCCGGACATTTCTGTTGCTTTTAATATAAAATTGAATGGATCTTCGTTAGATTTTATTCCTTCTGGTGCAAAGGCTCCTTCGTTACCAACATTTACAGATAAATTATTTTCTATAAGTACTTTTTTTAATGAATGATAAACTTCTAATGATTTTCGAATATTCTCAGTGACTGAAGAATTTGAAATTCCTGTTATACAAAATTCTTGTAAATCAGTTGTATTGTAAGCATGCTTTCCACCTTCAATCGCAACAATCATGGGATTTGGTAGTTTTTCTGGCCAAGGCAAGCTATAGGTATTAATAATATGCTCGAAAAGCTCTAGCTTATTAGCACTAGAGGCCGCTCTTGCAACAGCAAGAGAAACTGCCAAAATTGCATTGCCACCTAATTTTGACTTATTAGAAGTACCATCTAAATTTATTAATATCTGATCAATTTCGGATTGCATGTTTGCACTGAGTCCAATCAAATTTGGAGCAATAATTTCATTTGCATTTTTAACTGCTTTTAACATTCCATTCCCAAAAAATCTTGCATTATCGTTGTCTTTTAATACAGTCGCCTCGTGGGTTCCAGCCGATGCTCCATATGGTACTGAAGCAACACCTATAGAGCCATTTTCTAGTTCGACTCTACATTCAATAGATGGAAATCCGCCAGAAGCTAGGATTTCGTATGTTATTATCCTTTTAATTTTCATAAAACTATTTTATATCAAAATATTATTAAATGTCACCAATAGACCAAGAAGATTTATATCAAAGAAATGCAAACAAAATATTTTCTAACATAATAAGTGCCTTAAATGACTTGTGTGTAGATAATTCAGAAGGTATTGATTGTAATATACCTTGGTTTGAACAATATTGGACAGAGAGCGAAGTTAAAGCCGAAATTGAGCTATTAAATTATTTGACCGACAAGGAAGGTACAGGCCCTAAGTTTTCACCAGCACAATGGGCTTTTGCAAGAACACTAACAGAGCTATATAATGCAAGGTATATTAATGATTATTCTGAATTACCTTCTTTTATGCGAAAACATCTCAATACACAGCATCGTGATTTTATTGTTCGAAATAGATTAATTAAGACTTTAGTTTTATTAGAAGTTACTCAACAAACTAGACCAGTACCATTCGCCCGTACAAACGTTCTTAATACATACCTAAAACAAATTGGATGTAAAATAGGTTTTACAGAAAATGCCCCGGCGGGAGAGTTAGATAAAACAAGATTTTTATATTTAATAGATTATATGAATAATCTGTTGCAACAATTCAATTGCAAAATTGCACAACCAGAAGAAAATGAAATGGAAGATATTCTTGTAGAATCATAACTTAATAACCCAAATTAACAAATCAAAAAATGCATGTTTTAAGGAAAGACTAAAGAACAGGGCTTAAATCTGTCTTGTTTAAAACTTTTTTACAATAACTAAAGGAGTATTATTTCAATCGTCTTCTTGCCCTTGTGGGTTTCC
>CAZRHM010000099.1:0-3411 GCA_964599845.1 uncultured Candidatus Saccharibacteria bacterium | reverse complement strand
ATCAATTCTAACTGATATGTATGCTTTATTTTGTTCCTTCACCTTGTTTAGTGCATTTTGTAACTGCATTTGCTGAGTGGAGCTTAATTTTTCTGATTCTTCATAACACTGAACAACGTTATAGTGTGCGTCAGTTCTTTCGTCAAAACATTCAGCAGTATTTTTTTGTTTTAAATCTATTCTACAGCTCATGTCAGAATAATTGTCTATACATTCAGGAGCATCTTTCAAATTGTAAGAAGAATATATAAGGCCAGTAGCCTCGGTCTTAACATCACTTTCAATGTAATAAGCTGCTGTTTTTAAATTTATTTTGTAAACATAAATCCAACCTTGTCCACCTTCGCCACCTTCAATAATAATTGCTTGCTCTTCATTATCTATATGCCCTAAAAAAACTCTGCTATAAATCGGAACGCATATTTCTTCTTTCATATTAGAAGTGTTCTCACATGGTTTTATATCTAAAACTAAAGAATCATCTTTAACATTAATAATGCTACATTTAAAACTACTGTTATCAAAAAAATTAATAATACAATCTTCCTTAGCAACTAAACCTAATTTTAATGGCTCAAGCTCCTCCTCTTGTTCTGGCTCACATGCCATGTCAGTACAAGCAACTTCTCCATCGCCGCACGAACATGTATTGCAACCATCAACAGATTCAAACTCTTCTCCGTCTTGATACGTTTTACCTTCATAGTCACATGAATTTTTAACTTCTTCATTTGGAGTTTTACTAGGGTTAGAATCTTCTCTATCTGCAAAAACCAAAAGTCCTATAATACTTAGAATACATAAAACTAGCAATAATAAGGTGAGCAAAATCTTCTTTTTGTGTTTTTTTATAAAAGATTTAGTACCATCATTTTTACCAGTAGAATTTGTATTTTCTTGAATGTAGGGATCGGTTTGTGGTACTTCCATTGGAATTATTTATAAGTTAAAGAATTATAAACTAATTGTCTAAATAGTGAAAACATATAAAAACCTTCCCTTTTAATTATTAATTAAATATTTGACAAATATACTCCCTCGGAGTATATTTTTTAATGACCACTTACTGTAAGGGATTAAAAAATAGAATTAATCGAATATCAGGACAAATTAATGGAATAGAAAAAATGTTTGACACAAACCGTGATGCAATAGATATTGTACAGCAAATCTCGGCAGTTCGCTCTGCCCTATCACAACTAGCAGTAGAAGTTTTAAAAGAAGAATCGAACGAATGTTTATCGCAAAGCTCTAAAGAGCAGAAAATAAAAAAGTTCGAAATTCTTGTAAAAAACTTTTTTAAAATGAATTAGTATGTAATTATTAATTCGATACTTTTTATATATTACAAACTTTAAATGGCAAAAGAACTAACAAAAGATAACTTTAAAGATGAAATTGCATCTGGAGTAACTTTAGTTGATTTTTGGGCAGAATGGTGTGGTCCTTGCAAAATGGTTGCTCCAGTAATTGAGCAATTATCGAATGAGTTACAAGGAGATGTTAAGGTTGCAAAACTAGATACAGATGCCCATCCAGAAGTTGCACAAGAATTTGGAATAATGAGTATTCCAACATTAATGTTATTTAAGGATGGAAAAGTTGTAGATACATTAGTTGGAGCATACCCTAAGCCAGCGATTGTGGAATTTATTGAGAAAAACAGATGAAAGGCTAACGAAAGAAGACTAAGGTAAGAATTTCCTGTCAGGCATAGCTTGTCGAAGGATGAATTGTGATCTCATGGTTCGGCAGGGTCACCATGACATTTTAAATGTTTGGTATATTAAAAAACTAAATCCTAATTTCAAAAAACTAAACAATATTTAATTACAAACTTATAATGTAATAAACATTAACAGTTTTAATATTGGCATTTGTTTGGAACTTAGTTCGTAGGATTTAGGATTTTTCGACCTAAAGAATTAAATTTTAGCATAGTTAAAATATGGAAAAAGATAAGGAAGACACTGTACAACTAATAATCATCGGTTCTGGGCCAGCTGGCTTAACAGCAGCAATTTATGCGTCTAGAGCTAGGTTAAACCCAATAGTTATTGCAGGGACAGTTTGGGGAGGACAGCTAATGAATACTACAGAAGTCGAAAACTTCCCAGGTTTCCCTGAAGGAATTGCTGGCCCTGAACTAATGCAAAATATGCTAACGCAAGCCCAAAAGTTTGGAGCTCAAATAAAATTTGAAAATGCAGAGTATGTTGACTTGGCAGGTGAAATTAAAACTGTTAAAACTGATGGTGGAGAATATAAAGCTAAGGCAGTTATATTAGCAACTGGTTCAGTTCCTAGAAAATTAGAAATACCCGGTGAAAATGAATTTTATGGCAAAGGTGTTTCTACTTGTGCAACATGCGATGCTGCATTTTACAGAGATAAAATTGTTGCAGTTGTAGGTGGAGGCGATTCAGCAATGGAAGAAGCAACCTTTTTAACAAGATTTGCAAAAAAAGTTTACCTGGTTCATCGAAGAGGAGAATTCAGAGCAAGTTTAATTATGGTAGAAAGAGCTAAAAGTAACGATAAAATCGAAATCTTACTGAATACAGAAATTAAAGAAGTAATAGGAGAAGAAAAAGTTCAAAAAATCAAACTTTATAATAACAAATTAAATACTGAATCTGAATTGGATGTAGATGGTGTGTTTTTAGCAATTGGACACATACCAGCTACAGGATTTTTGAATAATAAATTAGCTTTAGACGAGAACGGTTATGTTTTAACAAAAAACGGAATTAAAACAAATATTAAAGGGGTTTTTGTTGCAGGTGAAATTCAAGATCACGAATATAAGCAGGCAATTACAACTGCTGCAGAAGGCTGTAAAGCTGCATTAGAAGCACAATGGTATTTAGAAAGTATAAAATGAATACTTTGTCGACTGTATGCACCTCTGCAAAAGAGTATAAGGTTATTGGTTTTATGCTAATTATTCTTCTACCGATATTTCTTGATCTTCTTCAAGTTCTAATACTCTGTATAAATCATCTACTTGGTTGAATTTTTCGTTTTGTCTTTCGTATAACTTAATTACTGCCTTTTCTAGAAGGTCAGTTTTTTCGTTTAGTCTTTGGATTCTGGTATCGTTTACAAAAACTGCAATTATAGTAATAACAACAGCTACAAGTAATAGTCCAGTTGCTGTTGCTACAATATTTATGATTCTATCTTGACGTTGATTTTTATTCATAATTATTAGTTTAAAAATTTATTATTTACATAATAAATAAAATCAACTTAAATTGGAATACAAACATTTGTAGTTATATATTTTGCAGGTTATTAATACTTTTCTACTCTAAATGCTACTATCTCATCACCTTCTTCTAGCCCATCCACAGCTGGATCTAAAAGCATTCCACAGTCCATTCCTTTTTTAACTTCCTTAACTTCGTT
>CAZRHM010000098.1:0-3491 GCA_964599845.1 uncultured Candidatus Saccharibacteria bacterium | reverse complement strand
AATTGAATTAGATTATGAAGAATACTTAAAGCCGATTAAGGGAGTTACCATAGAAAATGGGAACAGTACAGTTGAGGTTGACGGGACATCGGGCAAAAACATATATTTGAATCTTGATTTAGATTGGCAACTAAAAATTTATGAATTGTTAGAAAAATATAGTAACGAGAGTGGTGCATACGGGGGAGCAGGTGTAGTGTTGAATAGCTCAAACAATGACGTAATGGCACTTGTAAGTTTCCCTGGATTTGATACCAATAAATTGGTAAAAGGAATAAATTCAAGTGAATTAACTGCACTACAAAATGATAATAAAAAACCGCTATTAGATAAGGCGATTGGGCAGCCAGCTACTCCAGGCTCAGTATTTAAAATAGTTTCTGCGTACGCTTTACTTTCAGAAGGTGCAGTATCGGCAGATTCTACATATTTTTCAAATCGATGTATAAAACTAGGGATTGCAGATTTTTGTGAATTTGGTAAAAACTTTTATGGACAGATGAATCTTGAAGAAGCTATATATAAATCCAGTAATTTGTACTTTTGTTATTATGCCCTGAACTACTCAAGAGAAGGAGGTATTGAGAATATAATTAATATAGCTAACTTACTTAAGTTAGGCAAGTTAACTAACATTGACATAGGCGGGGAAAGTGATGGTACTGTAGATAACCCTGACTATAAATTAGCCATTCATAAAGATTCTTGGTTTGATGGAGATACCTGTAATATGATTATTGGCCAAGGAGCAAATCTTGTTACACCATTGCAAATGGCCAATGTAATGAGTATTTTGCATAATTATGGAAAAATAAATCCTCCAAAAGTAATTAACAAAATAGTCAATAAAGATTTGTCAAAAGTAGAAGTAGGTAATGATAATACCAATGAAGAATTTTATAAACTGAATAAAGAGCATATAGACAATATATTTAAAGGAATGAGCTCAGTTGCATATAATCCACAAAGCTCTGTATATTGGTTTTTAAAAGATTTACCAAATAATGTTAAAGCTAAAACCGGCTCAGCTGAAACAGTAGAAAAAGTTGGCAATAGTTTTGTTGAGCATACTCATAGTTGGATTGTTGGTAGTTTCGAGTACGAAGGCGAAATTTATACATTCTGTTTCTTTTTACAATTTGGTGGTGGTGGTTACTATTTAGCTCCAATCGTACGAGACTTTATAACTTATTTAAATTCTTTATGACACATTCGGAGCTAGATTATTTTGCTGTTTCGCTAACTTTAGTTAAAGGCTTCGGCACAAAATCGTATTTGAATTTATTAAAAGAATACGAATTTAACTTAAGTAGAATCTATTCCGCTACAGATGATGCGTGTAAAAAAGTTGTTGAGAACGCTAAAACTAAAATAAGTTATGTGTCAGAGATAATAAAAAAAACTGATCTCAACTTTATTACAATTAACAATGAGTCTTATCCAGAATTTTTGAAAAATATAGCCGATCCTCCGCCTATTCTATACTACGTTGGTAATATTGAAAATATCAACTTTAAGAAGTGCTTTAGTATTGTAGGCACGCGAACTGTAAATTCTGAAGGGTTGAGAATAACAAGAGATTTTGCGGAAAGCTTGAGTGAACATTTTCATATTGTAAGTGGCCTAGCTCTTGGGGTAGATGCTTGGGCACACCAGACTTCACTGCAACAAGGTAACAAAAACGTAGCAGTTGTTGCATCGTCTGCAAATATACCTAGTCCTAGCTTAAATTCGCATATCTATAAACAAATTTTAGATAAAGGGGGGATAATTATGTCTGAAACTTTTCCAGGAATAAAAATTAATAGAGGTATGTTTGTAAGTAGAAACAGAATTGTTGCTGGCATATCTTCTGGTACATTAGTTACTCAAGCAGGCCTTAAAAGCGGAGCATTAATTACAGCACAATTAGCGTTTGATTATGACAGAAATGTTTATTCTGTACCGGGAAGCATATATGTAAAAAATTTCGAAGGAAATCACTATTTAATCAGTGAAAATAAAGCTAAGCTAGTATCGAATCCTAGGGATATTATAAAAGACTATAATTTAGAAAAAAAGGATCGTAAAGTGAGTATAAAATTGACAGAAGAAGAATTACTATTATACAATTTGCTTTCGGAAAGGTCCCTAAATGTTGAAGAATTAGATCAAATAGTTAAAATAGGTATTAGTAATGTGCTAACAAATATAACAAATATGGAACTTTCTGGTATTGTTATGAAAGGGTTAGACGGAAAATACGTATTAAATTAATTTTAGTAAATAATATAAATGGATTTAGTAGTAGTAGAGTCACCATCAAAAGCGTCGACAATAAAAAAATATTTAGGTAGTGGCTACAATGTAAAGGCTTCTAAGGGGCATTTGTTCGATTTAACGAAATCTGGTTTAGCTATTGATGTCGAAAAAAATTTTAAACCAACATATGTTGTCACAAATGCGAAATCACTAAAGGAGCTAAAGGCTTCATATAAAGATGCAGACAGACTAATACTTGCTGTTGACTTAGATAGGGAGGGTGAAGCGATTGGATGGCATGTAGCACAAAAATTAGGTGCAATTAAACCAAATGGAGAGATTAAAAAAGGCCATAAAGTACAAAGAATTGTATTCTCAGAAATAACAAAAGATGCAATAAAGGATGCTATAAACAACCCAAGAGAATTAAATATGAATTTGGTTAATGCTCAGCAAGCCAGAAGGCTATTAGACAGACTTGTAGGATACAAGCTTTCCCCAATATTATGGAAAAAAATTTCTTTTGGACTTTCGGCAGGAAGAGTACAGTCTGTTGCATTAAGGCTTATTGTAGAAAAAGAAGACGAAAGAAATAAATTTGAATCAGAAGAGTATTGGTCTTTAGAAATTCTTGCAAGTAAAAATAATAATTCAAAAAATCCTAAAGTAAATATTATCAAAAAAGATGAAAAAGAAACTGAAGAAGAAGAAAAAACACCATCGAAAATAAATGATGGGCTTGTAAAATTTGAACTAAGTAAAATTTTAGAAAAAAAAGCTAATGTTTACACACAGGTAGACGTGGAGAAAATAATAGAATCTGTTAAAAATAATTCACTTATAATAAGTAGTGTAAATAAAAAAGTAACAAACAGATATCCAAAGCCACCATTTATCACAAGCACATTGCAACAAGCTGCGGTAAATGCTTTAGGTTATACATCTAAAAGGACAATGATGGTTGCACAAAAGTTATACGAAAATGGTTTTATTACTTATATGAGAACAGACTCTGTTGCACTTTCTTCAAGCTCAATTACACAGGCAAGAAAATATATTCAAACTAAATTTGGAAAAAACTACTTACCCGACAAGCCAATTAATTACAAAGGGAAATCAAAAACCTCACAAGAAGCACATGAAGCCATTAGACCAGTTGATTTTAATATTGAATCAGATAAAAAATTTACGCCTGAGCAAGCTAAGTTGTATACATTAATTCGAAATAGAGCTTTAGCAAGCCAAATGAA
>CAZRHM010000097.1:0-3494 GCA_964599845.1 uncultured Candidatus Saccharibacteria bacterium | reverse complement strand
TGGATGCTACTAGTGGTTTAGTGATTTACCCATAAACTGCCAGCAATTGCCTTCAGGATCAAACCAAGTGCAAACATAGACAGGATTTTCTTTTGTAGCAAATGGTGTAGGTATTGGTTCTTGGATAATTTTACAGCCAGCATTTTTTACTTTTTTATACCAAATTTCAACATTGTCTACATTGAGATTAACCATAAATCTGAAAGGATCTTTGTTTCTACCTTTGATTTCGGAATGGTGGCCAATCCATAAAATATTGTTTTCACTTAATTGCAAATCATAACCATAATCTTTTTCTAATCCATTTTGTGCTGGAATGTCTGTTTTATCCAGTAGTTTTAATTCTAAAACGTCGGTATAGAACTTAACTAGTTTGTCAGGATTTTCGGACCATAACAGTATGTATTTGGTTTTGAACATATGTTGTTTTTATAAATATTTGTTTATATTGGATAAAGAACCTTTTAGACATATCGGATCCATAGCTTCAATTTCGTCAGAGTAGGGAACCTTCGTGGGTAAATCATTAAGTAAGAATATTTTTTTTCTATTTACATATGCCTGTCCCATTTCTATAAGTGCATTTCCGCCTATATAATTTTTTATATCATGTTTTTCTTCGTTTACAACCAACACTGCATCACTAGCTAAAATGTTTTTATAGTGAACATTAAAATAATTTTTGTCTCTTTTTAACTGAGCCTTTTCACCTTTTTTAGGGTTGGCATGAATTGTTAATTCTTTTGCTGTGCCATTTACATAATCATCGTAATCCTTATGCAACCAGCCATCAATACCTAAAGAAACTAAATCATCTCTTACTTTAATCATTTTAACCATAAACGATGTGCTACCTAGTACGTATATTTTCATATTATTTGATAACCCTATATCTAACTTGTACCAAACCTTCGCCAAGCTCAGTTACTGAAATCTTCTCTAAATCTAATTTTGTTTCTTCTCCTTCAAAAAGTCTTACACCGTCTCCTAAGATTATTGGATGAATAGATAAAATAACCTCATCAATTAAATTTTCTTTTAAAAAAGATGCGTTTGTTATTCCTCCACCAATTAAAAGTGCATTATCAACTGATTTAGATTTGAGATTCTTCAAAATATCTTCTGGACTTTTAAACTCGTTGTTTTCTTTAGGTTGAGTTGTAAGGCAATAAAGCTCGATTAAATTTGTATCAAAGTCATTGTTTTTAAGTACTTCTTCGTATGTGGTTCGACCACATATTAAATGCTTTGTTTCGTAAGATAATTTTTCGAAGACTTCCCAATCTATGGCATTAACCCAGGAAGTATCGCCATTTTTTGTAGCTATAAATCCGTCAATTGAAATTGCGTTATATAAAGTTAGCTTCATAGTAGTTACTTAAATCTACTAAATTATACCGCATTTGTTTTTGGTGGAGTATAATTCTTTAATTTAAGAGTCGACAATAGTTGATCTGGAGAGGTGACTGAGTGGTTTAAAGTGCTCGTTTCGAAAACGAGTTCTCGAGTAATCGAGACGCAGGTTCGAATCCTGTCCTCTCCGTTTTGACTAAAATCTCTACCTTAAAATAGCCCAGTAGTTGGGCTATTTCAAGGCATATTATGTTTTTCAACCAGCAGGAATTACATTGCGCTGTTTCCATCATTAAGTAGAAAAGCGAATGCTCCAACTCCAAGAACAAATACCAATATAAAAGCATAAAAGATCAAATCTGAAACTACCTTATTCTTTTCGGTTAGAGATTTTAACCTCACGCTATTCATTACAACAGAGATAGAGCTAAATGCCATAGCAGCACTGGCAATTATAGGAGAGAGTAATAAGCTAAAAGGCACATAGAGTAATCCAGCTGCAACAGGGATAGAGATAACGTTATACCCGAATGCCCAGAATAAGTTTTGTTTAATTACTCCAAGAGTCATTTTAGATAGTTTTATTGTCTCTATCACTTTATCTAAAGTCCCCTTTACTAGGACTATATCTCCAGCTTCAATTGCAACATCTGTTCCAGTTCCCATTGCAATACCTATATTTGCTTGTGCAAGTGCGGGTGCATCGTTAATTCCATCACCAACCATAGCGACAACTCTGTCACCTTCCTCTTTTTGTAAGGCTTTAATTTTTTTTGCCTTATCTCCAGGGAGAACTTCTGCAATTACTTCATCAATACCTAATTGAGATGCAATTGCTTCTGCTGTTTTTTGATTATCACCTGTAAGCATTACTACTTTAATACCAAGAGCATGCAATTGCTCAACTGCTTGTTTAGATTCATCCTTGATAGTATCTGCCAGAGCGAAGACCGCTACGTGCTTACCATCAACGGACATATAAATAGTTGTCTTACCTTCAGATATTAAATTATCTGCTGTATTTGAGAGTCCTTTATCCAAAGTAATTGAGTTCTCATCCATTAATCTACGATTTCCTAAAAGAACTATTTTCCCACTGATTTCTCCAGATACCCCACGACCTTCAATAGCTTTGAATTTGTCTACTTCAACTGCTCCCTCATCTTTCTTTCTCTCAGAATAAGAAGCAATTGCATTTGACAGTGGATGTTCAGATAGATTCTCAATAGCATAGGCAAATGAGTGTATCTCTTTTGAGTCCAAGTCTTTTATAAACTCAAAGTCAGTTACTTCTGGTAGTCCTTTAGTTAACGTTCCTGTCTTATCAAAAACAATAGTATCTATCTTCTGTGCTAGCTCTAGAGCCTCTGCATCTTTAATCAATATTCCTTTCCCAGCTGCTTTTCCAGTACCAACCATTACAGCAGTTGGAGTAGCAAGACCAAGCGCACAAGGGCACGCAATTATCAAGATTGTTGTGGCAACATATGTAGCAAGCTGTAAAACATTTGTATCATCATCAACCATTCCTAAACTTGGTGCTATCAGAATCCAGAAGATAAAGGCAAGAATAGCAATAACAATTACAATTGGTACAAATACACTTGAAATTTTGTCTGCAAGTTTTTGAATAGGAGCTGTTGTACCTTGTGCTTCTTCTACCATTTTAATAATTTGCGAAAGCATCGTTTCACTTCCTACTTTTTTTGCTTCGAATTGAAATGTACTAGTTTTATTAATTGTAGAGCCTATAACCTCTCCACCTTCACCCTTTGTAACTGGAAGTGATTCACCTGTAACCATTGATTCATCAATTGTTGAAGATCCTTTTGTGATAATCCCATCTACTGGCACTTTTTCACCAGGTCTAACAATTATTATGTCACCTGCCACAACTTGACTAATTGGGATTTTCTTTTCTCCACCATCTATAAGTACTGTTGCTTCTTTTGCTTGTAACTCTAACAATTTTTTAATTGCATCATTTGCTTGCCCTTTTGCTCTAGCCTCAAGTAACCTTCCTAGAAGTATAAAGAAAATTATAAATACTGCCGCTTCAAAAAATACATCTACCTCGATATTATCGAACAATTGTGGTGCAAATGTTACAACAGTAGAAAAGATCCATGCGGTAGTAGTTC
>CAZRHM010000096.1:0-3509 GCA_964599845.1 uncultured Candidatus Saccharibacteria bacterium | reverse complement strand
AAGCAAATAAATTAGGAACACAAGAAACCAAAGATGCTGAATATAAACTTTGCGCAAATGAATATAAAGATATATTACAAATAGGCTATGACAACTGTAAATCTAATGCACAAAAACAAAATACGCAAGAATTTATTAATAGAGAACTGCAAAAATGTGAGGATGAATGGGGTAAGTACCTTATGCTAGCTGATTAACGTAGATAATTATCTAAAATTAACGGCGTTAGAACACTGTCTTCCGACATCATGAGGGCAGTGTTCTATATTTTAAATGGAATTAAAGCACTACACTACAAGTGAAATTATTGAGACTATTAAGCAAAATCTACTTTGTATGATTGCCCAGCGATTGTGAAGACAAAAGTCTTAACTGGTCGGGGAGACAGGACTCGAACCTGCAACCTCACGGTCCCAAACCGTACATTCTAGCCAATTGAACTACTCCCCGTTATTTTTAAAAAGATCAGCAAATATTGCATTGCAATTTTAACACAAAAAAAGCGGTCCTGAATATAAATTCAGGACCGCTTACACAAATTATGAATACATTACAATTCTAATAAATTAACACCGTCAATTACTCCAAATGTTTTTTTGTTTTTAGTTAATAAATCATAAGAATTTACCTTAGCTGTTGCTGCAACCAGAGCAGAGGCAAGGTTAACGTTTTTTTCGCGTACTATTTTTGCAGCTTCTAAAGCGACTTTTTCATCTATATTTACAACAGAAAAATATTTTTTTACAAAATCCATAACTTCTTTTTCTAATACAGCGTCTTTAAAAGTAACACTAGCTAATAGTTCTACATATGTAGAAGAAGCAATACTCATTTTGAATTTTTCATATGCAGTTGGCAAAATACCTTTCCCTGTTTTTAAGTATTCAGCAATTATGCCTATATCTACTAAAATTGTTTTTTTCATTTAATTAGCACTAATAATTATTATTGAATTGATTCTCTTATTTTTAGTACGTAAGCAACCTCTGCTGGGTTATTTCTGTCCCATAATGTAGAGTCGGCTAGTTTAATCTGGGTAGCTTCATTAATGCCAAAGCTTGTTTTTGGTTTAGTAGTAATTGTTGTAACAGTTCTTTTTACTTTATGAATCACGCTTGGTTTTGCTGTAACTCTTTTTACTTCTCTTTTTTTAGGTTGCTCAGATTCTTCTAAATTTAATGTTTCTGCAATATTAACTTTAACAATTCGATATTTTGGTTTGTTATAAGAAGTTAGAATTACTTCACCAAATTCATCTACAAGGGTAAAAATGTCTCCAGTTTTATTTTTAACTTCCGTTAAAGAAGCCACTACTTTTCCATCTTTTCTTTTATGCATTTGTATAGGGTAATTTAAAAAATTATAGCTAAATTATACAAGATGTCAATAACCTTTGCGGTACTTATCTAGCCTGTCTAAAATGTTTGTAATCCAATACCACTTTGATATAGGGATGTCTAAAGTATGAGTCCACCTTTGTTCAAATCCATAAAATTTCTTTTTAAAATTTGTTAGACCAGCCCAAGGGTGTTTTGGTTTGTTTTCGGGAGAAATTCCCCAGAAATTAAAAAAAGAATGATTTTTAGACTTAGCTAACTTAATTGCTTCCCATATCATTAAGTATGCACCGCCTAAATTATTATACTTACCTAATGTTGCACCGTAGTGATAAAAAGTTTGGTTAGCATAATGTATAAATACTCCTCCTGCAATGTTAACTACTTTATTTAAGTTAGGCTCTTTATATCTAATTAAAATTACACTGCACGAATTTGTTTTAGAAAAGCTTTCGAATTCTTTTTTTATATATTCTTTAGTGTATGCATTCCAATTCTGTCGCTTAACGGTATCTTTAAGTATGTCGTAAAATTCATCAATATCGGATAATCTATTAGAAATTGCTACGCTTAAATTCTTATTTTTGTATGCTTTTTTTATTATATATCTAGTGCCTTTTTTATTTTGTTTTAAAAGATTATCTTCAGGTGCTGAGATATCTGTAATCCAGGTATCTAGTGCTTCGACATCGTGCATGGGGCAGGGAACACCTTTTAAACTTTTTAATGCTTGCTCTTCCAAAGATTTCTTTTCGATTAGTGGACTTATTCTAATAAACCACGCCTTATTTTCTTTTGCAATTTTTTTAAGTTTGTTAAATAGTGTGGTTACTTCGTCTTGGTTAGTCCAGCTAATTGCAGGTCCATTTCGGACATAAATATATGTCCCTCTTTTAGCTTTAATTAAAACTGTAGCACAAATCCCAACGAGTTCTTCTTTGTTATAAATTCCTAAAGCAAATGTTTTTCGCCCAAGATTTTTTTGAAAATCTAACCATTCCAAACTTTGTACAAAGGAAACCCTGGGCACAGATAGATTAGCTTTTGGATAATTTTGTACAAATTTATCCCAAGAATTTTTATCGGTTACATCTTTTATTTTGTAGCTCATTTTATTAATGTAAATCGCTAATAACTGCTTTCATTACTTTTGGGCTTAACCTCCCTTCTAGTAAAACCACATCTTTTGGGCTAGTTATTTTTCTAAATAGATATATGATTTCGTCCGAATTCTTAACGTAATGAATTTCTATGTTTGTATTATTAATTCTTGCTAGATTATATAGCAAAGGATCTGTTGTTATTAGTGTATCGATAGATTTTTTTATATCTTTTAAAAGAACTTTATAAATTTTAGGTTTATGTTTGCCGAGTTCTAATATCCCTCTGGTTATTACAATTCTGCGCTTTAATTTATGCTGACCTTTAACCTTATTCATATATTCAACCGCACTAATAAATCCTTTTTTTGACGAGCTATAAGAATTATTTATAATAACAGTGCCATTATCTCCTGTATCTACCGAAAGTCTTGGTAATTTTGTTATTATTGATTTTGCATATTTTTGAATTTCACTATTAATCATACCCAATTCTTTACAAGCTGATATACAAATTAATAAGTTGTTAACTAGGTGAGATTCTGTAAAAGGGAATTCAAATGTAGCAGGAGTATCAAAATTTGAACTAAAAGATAGTTTTATACCTTTTGTGTTTTCAGAAGTTTTTGTTATTAAGTTAACTGCTGTTTCTGGTGTTACTAAGTCTTTTTTTAGAATATTTTTATTGTATCCACACAACACTTTTTTAGAGTTTAGTTTTGATACAAGTTGCATACAATACTTATTATCTGCATTTAAAATAGCTACCCCATTAGTAGGTAAATATTGTACAATTTCACCTTTTGCTTCCATTAAACTTTTTTGATTGCCAAAAATACCAATATGCTGTGTGTCTATATCTGTAATTATTCCAATATTAGGCCGAAAATTACTTACGATATTTTTAATTTCACCTTTTTTATATGCACCCATTTCTGAAATAAAAATTTGGGTATATTTTTTTATTTCGGACAATATTGCTTTAGCTACTCCTATGTCCGTATTGTAGTTTTCTGGTGTTTTAGCAACTCTGTATTTGAAGGTCAATCGCTTCATCAAATCCCGCCCACTA
>CAZRHM010000095.1:0-3527 GCA_964599845.1 uncultured Candidatus Saccharibacteria bacterium | reverse complement strand
TTAAATCTACAAGTGGAAATATAAATGACTTTGTTTGTCCAATAGATTTTAATTAATAACTTTACAATGGAAACAAAAAACGGACAAGATAAACTAAAAGTAACTAAAGTTACTGGTAATGATTTAAACTACAATAAAATTCGAGAATCCTTCCTTAAACAAAGTTTCGATATTGATGGGATTGATGATCCCGAAATAAAGGCTGAGATTGAAAATAATTTCTATGTTCAACCGGATACACATTTATTCCTATATTTAAGAGATAAATTAGTTGGAGCAGCCTCTATAACCTTTCGAAATATTCAACTTGAAAATCAAAATATCAAAATTGCAGGCTTTGGAGGTTTAGCAATCGCCAAACAGCATAGAGGTAAAGGTTACGCAAAACTGATTATTCAAAAAAGATTAGATGTTGCAAAAAACGAAGCTGCCGATATTGCCTTTTTAAACACGGATATTAAAAAATTAGGTGAACTATTTGAAAAATTTGGATTTAAAAAGATCCCATCCAGTTATTCATTTATATCAAAATCTGGAAATAGAGTAAAAGAAAATGATGGCATGATCGCTCCAGTAAATTCTCAAAAAATATTTGATAAAATAATGAATTCAGATAAACCATTATTTATAGGTAAAAGTAATATTTAAATTATATTATTATGAAAACAGCACTAATAACAGGAGCAAGTTCCGGTTTTGGGAAAGCAATTGCCGAATCATTAGCAAAAGAAAATTTTAATCTAATATTAGTTGCAAGAAGGGCAGAAAAACTTGATGAAGTTAAAAAAGAATTAAAAAAACTAACTAGTGTTTATGCAGAGGTACTAGATGTTCGAAATGAGGAAGCAATAAAAAATCTATTCAAAGATCTTCCAAAAGAGTTTCAAAACATTGACCTATTAGTTAACAATGCAGGCTTAGCAAGAGGATTCGACATTGCTCAAAATTGCGAGTTATGCGACTGGGAAGAGATGGTGCAAACAAACATACAAGGTTTACTAAACTTCACAAACTACACCTTAAAAATTATGGCCAAAAACAATTCCGGACACATCATTAACATAGGTTCTGTTGCAGGACATGCTCCATATAAAGGTGGCAACGTTTATGGGGCAACAAAAGCGTTTGTAAAACAGTTTAGTAAAAATTTACGAGCAGATTTGCTTGGTACAAAAATTAAAGTTACCAATATTGAGCCGGGTATGGCCGAAACTGAATTTTCAGAAGTAAGATTTAAAGGAGATAAGCTAAAAGCTAAAGATATTTACAAAGGTATGAAGCCACTTAAAGCCGAAGATATTGCAGAAGCAATATTATGGATTATTAAAAGACCTGAATATGTTAATATAGACAATATTGAAATAATGCCAATAGACCAAACCTACGGCACTTTAGCTATTAATAGAAAAAACACATAATTCCATTCCCTTCCTTGAGGAGAGGGATAGGTGAGGTGAATTAAAACAATGAAATCACACTTTTACCATATACAAATCAATATAGATTTTGCAAAAAATGTAAAATTCTATAAAGATTTAATGAATGAACTAGGTTGGAGCATCATATTCGAAAGCGATGATCTAATTGGTTTTAAATCTTCAAAAAACGGTGATTTATGGTTTGTAGATTCAGATAAAAAAGAATCGGTAGATTACGACGCGGTTGGAATAAATCACTTAGCAATAAGAGTAGAGAAGCAAAAAGATATTGACCAAATAGTAGAGTTTTTAAAGTCAAAAAATATTACAACTCTTTTTGGTACTCCGAAACATAGAGCTGACTTTGCAGCAAATGAAAACGAAACATACTACCAAATAATTCTCGAGACACCTGATAAAATACAAGTAGAAATAGTTTATGTAGGAGAAAAAGAATAATGGAGTTTGACGAAAATAAATTACAGGAACTAGCAAAAAAACACTTATTGCGATGCAGGCCAGGCGATTGGGAACATTCATTAAAAGTTGTAGAGTGGGTAAAAATATTAGGAAAAGATATAAAAAGTCTAAATTTAATTATAACCGCAGCATATATACATGATATAGGCTGGAGAGATCTTCTTACTGGCGCAAAAATAACTAAGAAAGAGTTAAAAAAATTCGAACCAATCGCAAATAATAATTCAAAAACTTATGCAGCAGAGATTTTAACTGAGCTAGCGTTTACAAAAAAACAAATAGAATTCATTTTAAATCTTATAAAAGCAGCTGATTTACATAAATCCAACACCATTGAAGAAGCAATAATTGTAGATGCAGATAACTTAAGTAAATTGAATATTGAGCATTTACAAAGAAAATATAGTAGCAGTGACTGGAAAAAAATGTATAAATTATGGGAGATAGAAATGCCTACCCGAATTCAAACAAGAATCGGAAAGAAAGCGTATGGTAAACTATTGGATAATCTCAAAAATGAACTAACCGTGAAATGATAATTTACATCTGATAAAACTATGTCTGAACTAAAAACAAAACCAAACAATGCAAGTGTTCTTGACTTTATAAATAGCGTGGATGATGAATCAAAGCGTAAAGATTCTTTAGAACTTTTAAAAATATTTGAAGAAATAACTGGCGAAAAAGCAAAAATGTGGGGCACCAGCATTATCGGGTTTGGAATGTATCATTACAAATCTGAACGAAGCAAACAAGAAGGTGACTGGCCACTTGTAGGTTTTTCTCCACGAAAACAAAATTTTACTTTGTACGTAATGTCACCTGGATTTGAGGTTGAACAAAAAGAAAACTTTAATAAATTAGGTAAATACAAAACCAGTGTAGGGTGTTTATACATAAATAAGCTCGATAACGTAAATATAAGTATATTAAAAGACCTAATTAAAGAAGCCTACAAAAAAGCGAAAAAACAGCTTGTTAATTAACCCTCTCCTGTGCAGGAGATGGTGGTGCAGATATCTGTCCAAGGGCAGATATCTGCACCGGGTGAGGTCACTAAAGTTACGAAACAAAAATTACTAACTCAAAAATTAAGCTTGTCATATAAAATCAATAATTAAATACAAAAAAATGAGTAAACTATTTTTTATAACTGGAAATAAATATAAATATCAAGAAGCAAAAGAGATTATCCCCGAACTAATACAAAAAGAAATTGACTTATTAGAAATACAAGAACTAGATATAAAAAAAATTATTGAACATAAACTTAATCAAGCCAAGCAAAAATCAAATATAAATAATTACATTGTAGAAGATACTGGGTTTTCATATAACGCTCTTAACGGATTTCCAGGACCACTAATTAAATGGATGTTTGATTCTATTGGTTCAGAAGGTATGTATAAAATTATTAATAACTTTGAAATTAAAAGTGGTTTAGTTACAACTGTTTTGGGCTATCGTGATAAAAATGGAACAAATCATTATTTTAAAAGTATTTTGGAAGTTAACATAGTCAAACCTCGAGGAACAAATGGCTTTGGATGGGATCCAATCTTGGAAATACCTGAACTTGGTAAAACACTTGCTGAATTAACCCTTGAAGAAAAAAACACATATTCAACT
>CAZRHM010000094.1:0-3583 GCA_964599845.1 uncultured Candidatus Saccharibacteria bacterium | reverse complement strand
TTTAAATTCAAAACTTTTGATATTTTGCTTAGTGTTTCCTTTGTTGGGTTAACCTCGTTATTCTCTATTCTACTTAACGAGCCAGCTGAAGCATCTATTTCATTTTCAAGGTCAAACTGACTTAATCCAGCTTTTTTTCTATATTCTCTTATTTTTGAGCCAATATTTTGTCTTAAATCCTTATCCATAAATAAAAATAGTCTGATGGATTATACAATTTAAGAAAAATAAATAAAATGGTAGCTTTCTAATAATAAATTTAAAAATTTGTATTGTAATACAATGTTTTACAGTATTGTTTTCTGCTATAAATTAGCATAATCAATCTGGCTAGCTGTATTCTTGCAGGACACTGCTAGCCAGCACATAGAAAAGGTAGTTTGCTACCATTTCTTTGTTTGATTATAGCATTTAATTTTTAAGTTTTTGCTATGACAAACAAAACCTTACTTTCAAGACAAGCTTATGAGGATTTTCTTAAAAAAATTCCTGATGAGGTTTGCTCCTTCTGTAGATGGAAAGAATATCAAATTTTATTAAAAGAATATGCACATTGGATATGGATAGCAAACATATCACCATATTGGATCTACCACACGATGCTTGTACCAAAAAGGCACTTTATTAAATTATCAGAAATGAATATTGTAGAGACTATTGAGTACGTTGAATGTGTGGAAGATGTGTTAAATATTTATCAAAAGGCTAGGTTAAAAAGAGTTGATGGCACCTCCATAGAAAAATACGTTTATTTTTGGCGTTATAGAGCAAACACTTTTGATCCAATTAGCAAGAATAATCGTCCTAATCATTTTCATTTGCATTTCGCACCAGACAAAGACCACTTGTGGGACCCTGTTATTGAAAAAAATGCACATAAATACAATTTAAATTTAATAAAAAATGGATAATATTTTCCTCAGTCATGATTCTACACAACCCAATAAATTCAGCCAAGGCTCACAAGCTAAGGTTGAAGTTGGGATTTGGAAAGGTAAAAATGTAATTCGTAAAACAATAGATCATTCTTTTGATTATGAGGAAGTATCCATATTGCATAAATGTATTATTGATTATATTTATGCAATTAAATCTGCAGGCATATGGTCACCAGACAATTTTGTAACAGACATTATAGAGACGGAAAGTGGTAAGTATACAATCTATACTGTTGATCAAAATGTCCAAGGCTTAGACTTATCACAAATATTGGGGAATTATCAATTGCCAGTCAGTGAAAAACTTAAAATGTATGGTCATCTTCTTAACCTGATTTTACACTTGGACTGTTATCAAGGTACTTCTATGCTTAAAACAATGATTGACTTTAAGCCTGATAACTTTATTTATAGTAAAGCAGACAATAATATTTGTTATATTGACTACTTTCCTCCACTACTAAGAGATGAAACTGGATTTGTTTATCCATACATACAAAAGATATTTAGAAGAGATAGAAGGCTCATGACTTATAACTTTGGAGATATAAGAGGTTCAATCACAAAGTTACTAGCATTGATAAAAATTAATATGCCTAGTATTTCACCTTCTGTGAACGCGTTTACATTAGATTTCTTAAGAGAAAATGGAACTTCTTTAGTTTACAATTATGTATCTGAGCAAATTGGAAATGACTTCGAGCATATGAGAATATTATACGGGCATAGTGATCAAAAAAGAGATTTATTATTAGATAATTTATTCGATATATGAGTATAATCTTATTACGACATGGAAGAACAAAAGAAGCTGTAAAAGGGTATGCTCAACCACCTGAAGCAGAATTGCACAAAGAATACCTCTATTTGCTAGATACTTCAGCGAAAAAGCTCAGACAATATACAGCAGATAAAATATTTGTTTCTCCATATCAAAGAACTTTAGCAACTGCAGAATATGTTTTTCCTACAAACAAATATGTTGTTCTTAATTATATCCACGAATTTAAGACACCATCGACTTTGTATGAAAAAAGTAAGGAAGAAAGAATTGCCTTTTGGGAGCAGGATCATGTATTAAGTAAACGAGATCCTAACTGGAAGTTTGATAATACTTCTGAAAGTTTTAATAATATTCTTAAACGAGTGATAAAGCTTTATAAACTTCTTATAAGCCAAAACAAAACTATTGTGGTAGTTGGACATGGAACTTTCTTTCTCCACTTCTTAGGCTATAGTTTATATGAAGAAAAATATACTCCAGATCACTTTTTTGATCTGCTAATTAGAAAATTCGATGTGGATAATGGTGGTTACTACAATTTCAAAAATATAAATAAAAAATTAGTAATTAATGAAATTTTTCGAAATATGTAAATAAATGTATTGTAATACAATGTTTACTGATTATAGCTATAAAATAATTAACTTATGTCAAAAATAACAATAGTTAACAAAAATGATAAAGTAATTGGAAGTGAGCAAAGAGATATTGTGTACCAAAAAGGTTTAACGCATAGATTAATCAGAGTTATTTTAATAAACAATAAAGATCAAGTTCTTTTACAATGGCGTAGTGCTAACGAAGATACTTTTCCTGAAACTTGGGATCAGTCTGCAGGCGGTCATGTTGATGAAGGTGAAGATTACAAAACCGCAGCATATAGAGAACTCAAGGAAGAACTTGGTATTAAAAATATAGAGCTCAAATTAATTGATAAATTTTACACATCTAGCGAAATTGGAAAAAAGAAAATAAGCAGATTCAATGCAGTTTTTATTGCTAAATACAATGGTGATAAAATTACATTACAAAAAGAAGAAGTTGAAAAAGTTAAGTGGTTTGAAATTAACGACCTATACAATTTAATTCAAAACGAACATACTCAATTTACTCATGGGCTGGTTTCAATTTTGAACCAGTATAAACAACAAATTTTTGAATTTACCAATAATGCAAACTGAACTTGAAATAAAATTCTATATTAAGGATATTGCAACTTTTAAAAAAGATTTGCTAAATCTAAAAGCTAAATTAGAATCAGAAGAACAACTTTACAGACGAGTTGTTTTCAATATTCCTAAAAGTTTAGGTATCAAAAATGGTTGGGCCAGAGTTCGCGATGAAGGAGATAAGGTTACAATGTCAATTAAAGTCGAAGAAGGAGAAGGTATTGAACAGCAAAAAGAAGCATATTTAGAAGTTACTGATTTTGATGCTGCTATTTCGTCTTTAAATATATTAGGATTCACAAAAAAAGCTTTTCAAGAAACTAAAAGGGAAATCTGGACATTAGATGGTGCCACAATAACAATTGATTCTTGGCCATTTTTAGATACTTTTATAGAAATTGAAGCTGAAAATATAGAAACAATAAAAAAAGTAAGTAAAAAACTAAAATTTAATTATACTGAAGGGTTTGTAGGACCTGTTACAAATTTATACGCAAAGAAATATAATTTATCGGCAGATAAAATTAATAATAAAACACCATTAATTGCGTTTAATATGAAGAATCCTTTTATAGCTTAGATTATTAAAATATCAGGTGGACTCACTACTTAACGAAATTCAAAAAAAAGTTAAATATCACAATTGTTGAAACCTCTACTCCTCCTCAAGGGATGGGTAGTGCAGTTATATT
>CAZRHM010000093.1:0-3747 GCA_964599845.1 uncultured Candidatus Saccharibacteria bacterium | reverse complement strand
GGTATGGATTTAATAATAATACCCTATTACCCAAATATAAATTTATTGCATGAACTAACAGTTATGGATGATCCTAGTTTTGCAGAATTTGAAGAAGCCGCAATTATAGGTTTAAATTTACTGGTAGAATTTCACTTAAAAGGAATAAGGCATAATGACCCAGATACCGTAAATATAATTTGTTTTAATACAAACGGACAAAAACATGCAAAACTAATTGATTTTGCTCAAGCAACGCTAGATCATAAATCAGCAGTATACATGCCTGAGTTAAATACTATGTTAGGGCATTTAATATATAGAATGTTTGGATCAACATATTACATGCTCAATGAAGCTTATGCACGGAAAGATGAAATCCTGGATAATTTTATTGCAAATCTAAAGGGAAAGAATTATGAAATTGTAGAAGAATAGTCCCAACTATCATTATCAACTCACGGCTTTTTTCTTACCAGTGTTCTTGGAAACGGTATAGTTTCTCTAATGTGATGAACACCAGTAATCCATCTGATAGTTCTTTCTAAGCCAATTCCAAAACCAGAGTGAGGAACAGATCCATATTTTCTAACATTTAAGTACCATTCGTAATCTTCTTTTGGATAATCCCTTTCTTCAATTTCTTTAAGAAGCGTATCGTATTCATCTTCTCTTTGGCTACCACCAATTATTTCCCTTCCTTCTTCTGGTGCTATTAAGTCTGAACACATGGCTCTTTTTATACCATTCTCATCTGTATAGTTTTTCATATAAAAAGCCTTAATATCAAATGGATAGTCCTGAATAAAAATTGGAAGTTTATACTTATTTCCTAAATATATTTCTTCTTCTGTGCTCATATCGTCTAGTTCATCAACTTCTAAACCATCTGCTTTTAGTTCTGCTTTTACTTCGGCATGAGTTTTTCGAATAAACGGTTTTACTACTAAATCTTGTAAGATTGTTGTATCTCTTTCAAGAATTTGTAATTCCGTTTGGCAATTTTGTAGTACGTCTTTAACAATTCTTTTTACCATTCTTTCTTGCAAATCCATGTTCATTGTTTGATCGTAAAATGCCATTTCAGCATCCATCATCCAAAGCTCAGAAAGATGATGTCTGGTTTTACTTTTTTCTGCTCTAAATACTGGGCCAAAATCGTAAACCTTACCAAATCCCATAATTCCTGCTTCTGAATAAAGTTGCCCCGATTGTGTTAAATACATTAAATCACCATAGTATTCCACTTCAAATAGCTGTGTTGTATCTTCACAACTTGTTGGCTGGAAAACTGGAGTATCGAATCTAATAAATCCTTCTTCACTAAAAAAGTTTGTTATAGACAAAAATATTTGATTTCGTATTTTTAAAACTGCCCAAGGAGTTTTTGATCTTAAATAAAGATCTCTATTATCGAATAAAAATTCAGTGCCATGTTCTTTTTTACCAATTGGATATTCTGGCGATAAATGTATAATTTCAAATTCGTTTACTTGGATTTCGTAAACTTTTTTTTGTTTTGGATGCGCACTGATAATTCCTTTAATAAGTACAGAAGATTCAATTGTTGCTTTTTCTGCTTCTTTCCAAGATTCTTCATTCACTTTATCTTTTTCAATAACTGCCTGCGTAAAGCCAGATCCATCCCTAATTTGTAAAAACAAAATTTTTCCTGACCCACGTTTATTATACATCCATCCTTCTAGCGCTATATTTTTCCCTACGAGTTCACCAAATTTTGAAATTGAAGTTTTTTGAGATTCCGGAATTAGTTTAGTTTTCATAAATTTTATTAGTTAATTAGTTTAAAATTTTTTCTATATTATATAATGAATTTAGAAAAGACAAGGGAGAGACTGATTTTCAGCTCAAACTTGTTTTTTGCTTTTTGGCAATATACAAAAATCCTCTATCTTCACCTACAACGTTGCATTAGTCCTGATGGCTAGGTATGTAGAACTCGAACCTACACTCTTGCCGTTAATCCCGGCTGCTGAGACAGTAGGATTCGAACCTACAACCTTGCCGTTAACAGCGGCTTGCTCTACCGGTTGAGCTATGTCTCAGCAGTTGGGACTAAACTTCTTATTATCCCTTACAGTCGAGCTCTACCCCTACTCGCTACACTCTCAGGATTAAGATCTTCTAAACTCGCAATGCAGCCTTGCTGCAAGCTCGTTAAGAATCCCTTATCGGTTGAGCTATGTCTCAGCAGTCGGGACCTTTTTTAGTTAACTTTAATTTTTAAATTGCCTTTAATATCACTTATTCCAGCTTTAGTATTTTAATACGAATTATTTTTTGCGTTTGATAAAAAATCGCACTAATAAAAACTAAAATAAAAAAACTCCCTTTTTAGGGAGTTTTTATTGTTTATTATTTAATAAAACAATAATTACTCCCGATTGGAGTTTGAATTATTATTGTTATTATTAAATCTGTTTTTCATATACCAAATTATACAAAATTGTATGTATGTTTACAAATATAACATTAATAAAACTATTATGTCAGAACAACCAGATGGGTCTACAGATATTGATCCTAATTTATTAACAGGTAAATTAAATGAAAATAATGTTAGAGGTGGCGTTGATCATCTTATACAAATCGCAAGGAATTATATGGAAGTAAAAGGCAAATTAGAAATTTCAACTTTTGAAAGGTTTCTTAATGCAGATTCTTTACAATTTGATGTATCTACATTTGATGAAGGGACAACTTTAAAAGATGCTGTTTTAGAAAGATTCAAGAACTGGAGTACCACCTTCTTTTTGCATCAAAAAGTTTATCAACACCCAAATTATAATACGATCAGAAAGATGGTAGAGCATGTGCAAAATGAAGCTTCAAAAATTGCGCCAAAATAATTTATAGTAATACATCAGCCATAGTTCGATAAGCTCACTATGGCTTATGCATTATAGATAATTTAAGCATCACCTCTGCAATTCCTCTACTCTCTCTTTTATATCGTTATTAACTTCGTTTAGTACTTTTTTTGATACTTTTTGATTTTTCATTACTTTATACACACTCAATAAGACAATTGTTAAGTTAAGTACAAAAAACAAATAAAAACCATACGCTAACCTAAGTCCTTCTTGGCCTTCAACCATTATCATTAAAACAACCAAAGCAATGTTTAAAACTGACGCAAATACACAAACTAAATTTGTTAACATCAGAAATTTCTTGTCTACTTTATCTCTATAAACCATGTAAACTACATTTGCGCAAAATCCAATTGCTACTATCGTAGCCAAAAGTGTAAAAATATCAAGCAAGCTTGCAATCTCAAAATACGAATATGATTGTTTGATTCTTAATGTTTGACCTAAATACTCTGAAAAATCGCTAAAAAAATCGAACTCCACAACTCTATAAAATGGTAAAAACATTGTTAGCAGTGATAGATTTAGTAGAATTAAATTAGTTGATTGTAGCTTAGTTTTAAAAAATAGTTTTTGAATCTCCATTTTATAAATTTATATATACAATCTTATTGTAATAATTTAATATTTTCAATTCGTAAAATCTATTGTTACTTAAAATTTTCAATCTAATTTTATTAGCTTTAAACCTAGGTTAAGTAAGTAAAGGAATTTATATATATTCCACAAATATACTAATTCCATTTTTAAAATACTAACTCTACTCAGAATGTTGTTGCTTTTAAAATTTGCTATTGATAACATCTAGGTAGATTCTTCAAAGATGTACGCGAACCTAAAAATAAATAACCGAAGAATCGGTACGGTCGGCCGA
>CAZRHM010000092.1:3529-3943 GCA_964599845.1 uncultured Candidatus Saccharibacteria bacterium | reverse complement strand
TGTATGGATATAAGCCAGAGAATCCATCAGAATTTAAAAAATTGGGTGAAATGTATGCAGTAATACGTGCTGCTTCAGCATCTAGTGAATTTCCAATAGATAAGTTTGCAAAAATAGCCGTAGAAAACTTGCAGCAAAACTACTTTGAAGAGAACTTAGACGAAACTTCTGCTTTGGCAAATTTAAAAAAATCTTGTCAAAAAATGAAGCAAAAAATTGATTTGCTTCTATCAAGAGAAACTGAAGCTGCTCAAAATGGAATTGACCTGGAAATGGCAGTGGTTGTGTATAAAGATAACTTTCTTTACTTAGCTCTAATAGGTGAAAGTAAAATATTCTTACTTAGAGATTCAAAACTAATTGATTTATCAAAAGCAGTTTCTAAAAATGCAGAAAATGAATTTTTAAATACTG
>CAZRHM010000092.1:0-3519 GCA_964599845.1 uncultured Candidatus Saccharibacteria bacterium | reverse complement strand
AGCTTAGAAATTCAAAAGGAAGATAAGTTGTGCATTGCAACGTCAAAATCAATAAGTAATTTAGAAGAATTGGAGAGCTCACTAACAAACTTAAATATTTCAAAATTAGACACAGAAGATTTAAATGGTGTGAGCATGATGTTTATTGCAGATGAAAAACTAGATTGGAATCAGGCAATAGAAGAAGATGAAGATGTTATAACAGAAGAAACTACAGAAGATGCTATAAATGAAGGTGAAGAAACAACGCCAGGATTAGAAACAGACAATGAAGTAAAAGCAGCAGATTCAGTTCCTATAAAAGAAGACCTCGAAGATGTGCAGAATGAGGGGGTTGATGAGATACCACTTCATGATTCTACTAAAAGCCTAATACCCAAAGAAAAAAAGAAATACTCCGATATTATTGAAGAAGATATAACAAACGATGAAAGCGAGTACGAATCAAAAATAGCTAACATAGCTAACATAGTTAAATCTACTATAACAAATGGGCTAGAATTAGTAAGAACCCAAATAGGACAAATAAAAAATAAAAGGAAAAATACAGTTGGTCCAGAAGAATCTAAACTTAAGGAGAGTACACAAGCAAATAAATATGTAAAAACAGCTACCAATAAAGCGAATGCTATAAAAAATAGAATAACTGATCATTTTAAAAATAATCAAACAACATATGTTCACTTTTTCCAGTCTACAATAGATAAAATTTTAGATTTACTAGGTAGAATCAAATTTGCTTTTGAAAAAGAAATATTAGGTAAAAATGTTAGAAGGCTTCCATCAGAAACATCAAGGTTAAAAAGAAATAGATGGATCTTTGTAATTTCAGTGGTTGTACTTTCTTTTTTTATTATTTCATCGGTCAGATCCGCGCAAAGTAGAGCACGTGAGAATGAATTTAACAGAATTCAAACAGAAAAAGTAGCTGAACTTACAAATAAAGTAGAAGCTGTAACATCCGCAGCAGGCGCTATAAATGTAGAAGCAGCAGTTAGAAATATAGAACAGATACAGTCAGAAGCGCAGCAGCAAATCACTGAGGTAGAAGCTAAGAAATTCAAAACCAAAGATAGATTTATAGATGACTATCGAAGCATTCTAATGCAAGCAAATAATCAAAAAAACCGCTTGTTAAAATTAGACGAAATTACTGGCCCAGAAATAATTGCAGATTTTGGTGCTCAATTCGAAGACACTTTATTAACAGATATAGAATACTCTGAAGGATCACTATTTGCTTCAGATGAAGGTAGGAATATTATTTATAAAATAACACCTGAAATTTCAGGTCAATTTCAAAATCATATTACAAATGTGACCAAACCAAGGATTCTGGTTAGAAATGTTGCTGGTGAAATTGTAGTTTATGATGACGATAAAAGTATTACTATAGCAAAATTTGATCCCAATGAGCCCGATTCATTGTACCGCTTCCCAGGACTAACTCCACCTGAAATCGGAAGGGTAGTAGATGCAGCAATTTACGATGGCAATGACTCTCTATACGAATTAAGACAAAACCACAGACAAATCTATAAAAGGGATAAAACTGGAGTAAATTACCAGTCAGGAGGTGCAGTATATACAGCCGATAAACCACAAAATTGGAAAACTTCTCCAGAGCTATCCGATGCAAAAGACATAGAAGTACCTTTCGAAGTATATGCTTTAACTTCAACTGGGATAAAAAGGTACTTAGGTGGAGAGGACAATACTATTACTGATGCATCTTTTCAAGAAATTTTACCCACTGATTTAATTGCTATTAATTCAGCAACAGCAATGGAGGTCACTGCAAGATACTTAGCGGTAGGTGACTCTGTAAACAATAGAGTTTTACTATTTCAGATACAAGAAGATAATGCAAAAAGTCTTAAATTTATTAGACAATTTAAATATACAGGCGAGCAAAATATATTCAGTAACATAAAAGAAATCAAAATTAATGAAACTGATGGTAAAATCTATGTTCTTGATGGAGCAAGAATTATTAGATTAAGCATACCAAATGAAAGTAATCTCTGAAAATAAAAGAATAAAATTCGACTACGAAATCATTGAAACACTCGAAGCAGGCATAGTTTTACAAGGGTGGGAAGTTAAATCTATTAAGGATCATAAAATAACAATAGAAAATAGCTTTATAAAAAACAAAGGAAATGAGTTGTTTTTAATAAATGCTATAGTTCAAAAGTACAAGTACGGTTATACATCGGTCCAACAAATAGAAGATAGAGAAAGGAAATTACTATTGAACTCAAAACAAATTAAGCATATTATTGGCACAATCAATAATCCAGGAAACTCAGCAGTTGCATTTAAAGTTATCAATAAAAATGGCTTAATAAAACTAGTTGTGGCTCTTGTTAAAGGTAAAAAGAAATACGATAAAAGAAACAAATTAAAAGAGAAAGATCTAAAAAGAAGAATTGATATAGAAAGAAAAAATTACAATTTATAGAAAAATGAATAATCTAGATCCAAAACTACAACAAATATTAAAGCAAATAGAACCGTTTGGTTTTAAGTTTTTTGGTTTTGACGAAAATAAAAGACCTTTGGTTTTAGGGCCAAATAATCAAGTAACAGAGATTAACATTGCAATTGGCTTTGTAAACGATCAGATTAAAAGGCAGGCACAATCATCTTCTTCGCCAGAAAACTTTGAAGTGCCACAAACACCGGATTCAAATTCTACAATAGAAAGATCTACCGAAGTACAGTTAGAAAATTCACTAGAATCGCAAAAGGAGTCCCAAGACAACGACAATAATCAAAATCAAGTACAGGTTAATCAAAATAATTTAACAGTACAAAAAAAGGCACCAGAGATTAAAATGAGCCAGCTAACAGAAAAGCCTTATGGGGATGGATTTGATCCTAAAACTTTTAGCCCAACCGATATTGAATCGGCGTTAAAATTTGTAGAGAAAAATTCTAAAGCAAGTAAAACTTCTTCAAATAAATGGCTAGCAACAAGATTTCAATGGTTCTTAAAAAACTACGGTAGTACTTTTAAGTAAGATTCTATATAATCAAAATATGTCATCAATTCTTAGTTCTGTTTTAATTTTTTTTGTTGGAGTAGCCATACTAATAGGTCTGGTTTTTGCTGGTTACTATGGCATAAAAATGTTACTAGAATCAATAAAAGAGAGAATGTTGTTGAGTAAAGCACAAAACTATGTTTTCTTCGAAATACGAGTACCAAAAAATAACGAAATAGAAATTAAAGCAGCAGAGCAAATGTTTACAGGCTTGGTTGGTATTGGAAGCAAAATCAAAGGATTAAAACAGTTTACAACACCACAAACATTTATAAGCTTTGAGGTTGTAGCATTTAAAGAAAATATTAAATTTTTTGTGGTTTGTCCCAAAAAAATCGCTAGTGTTGTCGATAGACAAATTAATGGAACATTTCCATCTGCAGAAATTAATATAGTCAAAGATTATAATATGTTCCCAGAAGATTATTCTGTTTCATTCGCTAATTTGGCACTTAGTAAAGAAAGCAGG